>JASEJQ010000016.1 GCA_030016635.1 Thermoanaerobacteraceae bacterium
CATGGACCTCATAGAGGCCAATGAAGCATTTGCAGCCCAGTCTGTAGCAGTAGCAAGGGAGCTTAAATTTCCCATGGACAGGGTCAATGTAAATGGAGGAGCCATAGCATTGGGGCATCCCATAGGAGCGTCAGGATGCAGGATACTGGTGACGCTTTTATATGAGATGCAGAAGAGAGACTCTAAGTATGGTCTTGCTACGCTTTGTATAGGCGGCGGCCAGGCCTGCGCAGTTGTTGTAGAAAGATAAAAAATATATTCTAAAATTTGGGGTCATGATATGGCCCCTTTTTAGAGGTGTGATATATGATTGCTGAGTACCGTATCTTTGTATTTCGCCCTTTTGGGGATTAATATGCAGAATGCAGAGTATGATATAACCTAAATGATGAGTGTTTGTAAATGGATAAATTGGAGAAAATAAATGCCTGGCTTGAGTTTGCTACAGTTTAAAAGATTGATATACAACCCATGTTTTTTTACTTATTGAGAGTACTTAAGAGGTGACAACTTGTTTATGCAGGAAATCAAAAATACAGGGTTTTAAATAGTTTGGGCTTGAATCAAACGTAAACCCTCCAAAGGTACACAACATAACACTTTTGATAAATTTATGCAGCAAATTAAAAAAGGACTTTGCTGATTTTAAAAGTGACGCATATGTTATTGACATGTTTTATATCCCGTCCCGATATCCGGACATGGCGGTTGGTAGTCTACCACATGATATGCCAGATAAAGAAGATGCAGAAAAGGCACTCCAGATAGCAGAAAAATCTATAAATTTATAAGAAAATTAATTAAATAACGATGATATCAATTAGAATGATGCGGTAATAGAATTATGATGCATATATTCATCAATGATAGTATAGTTTTATACTCCATTTAGACTTCATAACTGCATCATACATAAAAACTATCTAATAAGGTCAAGGAACACAACTCTGTTTCGATGTAGGGCTTCGTTGATGAAGAATGTTCCTAATTCCATAGTAGCAAAAGTAGCAGGGGCATCTAACAAAGCGGTAGGTTAACATACGGAAAGACTGTGATGCCAGATGTAGGCGTACCCGGCGAAATGCATAACGAATGTTAGAATATCATGGGAACGTCAGGGACAGAGATGTTATTGACACGCAAATATCGATATGAGGTTGCAGAGGATGGAAAAGCGCCAGTTGTGTGAATGTCGTAGAACCATCAATGGCCTGAAACACAAGTTGACTTTGAATATAAAAAGGTATAAAATTCATGTATAAAAGTTTTTTTGACTTTAGTATAATAATCTAAGAAGTAAATATATACAGCAACAAACATAATTAAATATTAGCTGATAAAATTTTAACAAAAAAGAAGGATTTTAAAAGTTGGTGTCGAATTAGTATATTATGTAGCCTTTTAGGCTATTTTATTTTAGGAGGTGAGATGGTTGAATGATATAGTAAAGGATATCAGAGAAACGGAGGATGAGGCAGAGGAAATTAAAAAAGAAGCCAGAGCAAAAGCTAAAGAAATTTTAAAGGAAGCTAATAATAGAGCCTCTAATATGTTTACTGAATACAATGCGAAGGCAGAAAAAGAGGCTGCAAGGTTAAAGGATGAGGCTGAGAAAAAGGCTTCCGAGGAGATTAACAGGCTTAAGTTGGAACATGAAAAAGAATTGAAGGAGATAGTGGAAAGAGGCCAGGCCAGAATCGACGAGGCTGTGCAGATGATTGTTGGAAGGATAGTGACATGATATGGCAGTAGTTAATATGAAAAAGATGACTCTTGTTGGGCTTAAAGATAATATGGATGATATTATTGATACATTACATAAATCAGGGTCAGTTCAAATTATTGAAATAACTGAAGAAGAGGATAATGCATCCTTCTATCAAAAAGGTTTATCTGATATAGAGGATAGGTTAAATGAGTATAAGTTTGCCATTGATCTCCTGAAGAGTTTTAATCCCCATAAAAAAGGCATGTTTGAGCAAAAGCCATTAATCAATGATGAGACCTTCAATGAACATTTAAAAGATGAGCTAAAATATTTAGATGATATTAAAAATCTGCATCATCTTGAAGAAAAACAGAATGAATTAAACAACGAGAAGGCAAGGTTGGAGGGTAGGATAGAGGTATTAACGCCGTGGAAGGATATAGGTATTGCCCTTAGAAGACTGGGTAAGGGGAAATATGCTACCATAAAACTCGGTACTATTGAAACAAAAAACCTACCTGATTTCCAGAAAGGTGCTGAAGAGCTTACTTATTTTGGCTATGAAGAACTAAAACGGGTGAAAAACACCGTCTTTATGGCTATATCTTACCTGAACAATTTAGAGGAAAGTGCAAATAATTTATTGATGCAGTCTGGATTTTCCGCCCTTGCAGATGAAGGATCTGGGACGCCGGAAGAGATTATAAACAGTTTAAATAAGAGGATTAATGCAATAAATGAAAATTTAGCCGAAGTTGAGACAAATATAAAAGACATCGATAAAGACTGGGAAGCATTTACTGCGCTATATGATTATTATTATATACAGAAAGAGAAATTTGAAAAATACGATGATCTGCTTATGACCAGAAAGACATTCTGTTTACAGGGATGGGTACCTGAAACTTATTGTGAGCAGGTAAAAGACTCTGTTGAAAGCACATCTCCCTATTGTTATGTAGAGTTTAAGGACCCGGCTGAAGAAGATAACCCGCCAACACTACTTAAAAACAATGCATTTGTAACGCCATTTGAGCTTATTACTGAGTTATTCAGTCTACCGCATAAAGGAGAAATTGACCCAAACCCCATAATGGCACCATTCTTCTTTGTGTTTTTTGGCATTATGTTAGGTGACGTCGGGTATGGCATAGCGCTTTCAGTATTAATGTGGTTAGGTGAGCGTCTTATAAAGCCATCAGGGCAGGGTAAAAAGTTGATGGACCTGCTGCTTTTATGTGGTATATCCAGCGCCATATGGGGAGCTGTATTCGGAGGATGGTTTGGCGACCTGTTTGGTATTCCGGCGCTGTGGTTCAATCCGCTGAATGACCCCATGACCATGTTGGTGTTCTCCCTTGCATTAGGTGTAATTCAGATATTTACGGGTTTGGGTATGAAAGCCTATATAAACGTAAAAAATGGGCATGTAATAGATGCAATTTTTGACCAGGGATTCTGGTTGGTATTTCTTACAGGGCTTTTAATGTTAGCCATACCAAACTTCAGAAATATAGCTGCTATTGTAGCTTTGATAGGTGCTTTAGGGCTTGTACTTACTCAGGGTAGAAGCAAAAGTGGAGTTATAATGAAGTTTTTATCAGGACTGGTAAGCCTTTATGGCTTATCTGGATATTTGAGCGATGTACTTTCATATTCCAGACTTCTGGCATTGTGTCTTTCAGGAAGTGTCATAGCTATGGTAATGAATACACTGGCACGAATGTTTGGAGGTGGAGTGCTGGGTTTCATTATAGGGCTTATAATTTTAATCGTCGGACATGTGTTTAACCTTGCCATCAGTGGTTTGGGCTGTTATGTCCACTCCAGCCGTCTTCAATATGTGGAGTTTTATGGTAAATTCTATGAAGGCGGAGGTAAGCCATTTAATCCGTTTAAGTTATCTTTAAAATATTATAACTATCAATAAAGGAGGAGTTTATAAATGGATATCACTTTAGGACAGGTATTTGGACTGGCTGCTGCAGCAATAGCCATAGCATTTCCAGGGATTGGTTCAGCAATTGGAGTCGGTCTTGTCGGTGAGAGTGCATCGGGACTGATTTCGGAAGACCCCGACAAGTTTGGTCAATCACTGTTGCTTCAGGCACTACCAGGTACTCAGGGCATATATGGTCTTTTGACAGGGTTCATAATAATGTCAAGGATTGGTTTATTAGGAGGTAATCTGGTTGCTTTAACTACGTGGCAAGGACTCCTTTTCCTTGGCGCAGCGCTCCCAATCGCTATTGTCGGATGGTTTTCTGCTATAGCACAGGGAAGGGTTGCCGCCAGCGGTATAGGCATACTGGCTAAAAGACCTCAAGAATTAGCAAAGGCTTTGACCTATGCAGCTATGGTTGAGACATATGCAGTGTTAGCCCTCCTAGGTTCAGTCCTTCTGGTATTTGGCATAAGGATATAGGGGAGTGGCCACTATGCTTAATCTTGATAATATCTTAGAAAAGATAAAAAGTGATGCTGATAATGAGGCTAAAAGTATACTGGATGAGGCTAAGGAAAAATATGATGAGATATTAAAAAAGGCAAAGGCAGAGGCTGAAAAAGAATTTGATGCATCTATGGCAAGGGCTAAAAGAGATGCAGAGGAGCACTACAGGAGACTTATATCTATGGCTCAGCTTGATATGAGAAAGGAAATACTTACTGCTAAGCAGGAGCTTATAGACAGGGCCTTTAAAGAGGCGGGCGATGTATTAATAAACATGAATAAAGAAGATTATGTAGAGTTATTGTTTAAGCTGCTATTAAAGAGTGAGCTTGACGGCAATGTTAAGATTATTTTTTCTAAAAAGGATAGAGAAAACATGCCGGATTTCATTGAGAGGGCCAATGAATATCTTAAGTTAAACAATAAACAGCTTACATTAAATCTATCAGACGAGAGTTTTGAGGGGGATGGAGGTTTTATTCTATCCAGTAAAGGTATTGAGGAGAATTACAGGATAAAGACTCTTATCGAAGAGAAACGGGAAGAGATAGAGCCTGATGTAATCTCCATATTGTTTGAGTAGAGGATGATCTTATGAAAAGAGATACAGATTATCTTTTTGCTATAAATAAAATAAAGGTCCTTGAGAACAGGATGTTAAGTAAAGGCATATTAAGCAGGATGATTGATGCCCCTGATGCGTCTGATGCTTATAAAATGCTTCAGGAAACTCCGTATGGTGAGTTTCTCAATGAATATGACTCTCCATATGATTTTGAAGCTGTTATAAGTAAACATATTGAGGATGTTTACAGAACCGTGGATGAAGCGACCGGTAACGCATCTTTTACACGGTTTTTCAGGATAAGGGAGGATTATTTAAACTGCAAGATACTTTTAAAAGCAAGAAATTTTGATGGTGACAATTATCATCTATCATCTATGGGTACCATTCCACCCGAGACATTAAGTAATTGTTTTAAAAATGAGGATTTCTCAGAGCTACCTGAGTATTTAAAGGTTGCTGTAGAAGAGTCAAAGGAACTGTTCAGTCAAACAGGCATACCTGGTTATATTGATTTTGCCATGGACAGATTTATGTATGAGCATCTGTATGAAATGGCAAAGGCAGACAGCTTTTTGAAGGATTATATTGAGAGAGAGGTCGACCTTATCAATATACGGTCTTTTATAAGGATAAAACTAATGGATGAGTCCGTAGATTTTTTAAAGGCTGTCCTCCTGAACCATGGTAAATTGGATAGAGACTTTTTCTATAATGTCTTTAATGAACAGCTTGCAGGTCTGCCTGACAGGCTCAAATTTACCGACTATGCATCAGTTGTGGAGCAGGGGGTAAAATCCTGGCTTGAAAGCGGTAGTTCCATGGAGATGGAAAGGCTGTGCGATAATTATCTCCTTGAATATGCAATGCAGGGTAAGTTTGCAGCTTTTGGCACAAAACCCATATGGGGTTATATACTGGGGAAGTTAAACGAGGTAAGACTTTTGCGAATAGTCATGGTAGGAAAACTCAATGATATAGCTAAAGATTTGATTTCAGAAAGGTTAAGGGATGTCTATGTATAAGATTGGTGTAATGGGTGACACAGATACAGTACTTGCGTTTAAAGCCCTGGGTATTGATACTTTTCCTGTAAAAGAAGATGATGATCCAGATAGGATGTTAATGGACATTGTGAAGAAGGATTATGCTGTTATATTTGTGACGGAAAATATAGCTGAACGTATAGACGATACCATAAAAGAATTCAGTGCAAAACCGCTTCCTTCAATTATCCTTATACCCAATAATCAGGGCAGTAGAGGTATTGGTATAACCTCTCTGAAGTATTCTGTAGAAAAGGCCATAGGAACGGATATAATATTTAGGAAGGAAGGAGAGACAAGTTGAAAGAAGGTAGAGTAGTAATGGTTTCAGGTCCTCTGGTTATTGCGGAGGGGCTGGACGATGCTAAGATGTTTGACGTGGTAAGGGTAGGAAAAGAAAATCTTATTGGCGAAATAATTGAAATGAGGGGCGGCAGGGCCTCTATTCAGGTCTACGAGGAGACTTCAGGACTTGGACCTGGTGAGCCTGTTGTATCTACAGGGGAACCATTGAGTGTAGAACTGGGGCCTGGCCTTATTGAGTCTATCTTCGATGGTATACAGAGACCCTTGACAATAATTCAGGACAAGGTTGGCAGCTTTATAACAAGAGGAGTATCAGCTGACCCGATTGACCATGGTAAAAAATGGGCTTTTGAAGCGGCAGTGAAACCTGGAGACCATGTGGTAACTGGTGATATCCTGGGTACAGTTAGAGAGACAAGCCTGGTTGTCCATAAGATTATGGTGCCATATGGCATAGAGGGTATTGTAAAGGAAATAAACAGTGGTGAATTCACTGTGGTCGATGTCATAGCAAAAGTTGAGACGGCGGACGGTATAAAGGACATCACCATGCTGCAGAAATGGCCCGTAAGACGTAAAAGGCCAATAAAGGAAAAATTGGACCCCACAGAACCGCTGGTGACCGGACAGAGGGTAATTGACATGCTCTTTCCCGTGGCAAAGGGCGGGACAGCTTGCATCCCTGGGCCCTTTGGCAGTGGTAAGACTGTTGTGCAGCATCAGCTGGCAAAATGGGCAGATGCTGAGATAGTGGTTTATGTTGGCTGCGGTGAGAGAGGAAATGAGATGACGGATGTTCTGATGGAGTTTCCGGAGCTCAAGGACCCTAAGTCTGGCGAGCCATTGATGAAGAGAACTGTGCTTATTGCAAATACCTCCAATATGCCTGTGGCTGCCAGGGAGGCATCCATGTATACAGGCATCACTATAGCTGAATATTTCAGAGATATGGGTTACAGCGTGGCAATAATGGCTGACTCCACTTCAAGATGGGCTGAAGCCTTAAGGGAAATGTCCGGCAGGTTGGAAGAGATGCCTGGTGAAGAGGGATACCCAGCATATCTGGGCTCCAGGATTGCAGAATACTATGAAAGAGCAGGCAAGACAGTATGTCTTGGCACCGAAGGAAGAATCGGGTCTATCACTGCAGTAGGTGCTGTGTCGCCTCCGGGTGGAGACCTTTCAGAACCTGTTACACAGAATACATTGAGGGTTGTTAAGGTGTTCTGGGCACTGGATGCACAACTCGCATACAGCCGTCACTTCCCGGCAATAAACTGGCTTACCAGTTATTCCTTATATATAGATAACATAAAGGACTGGCTTGAGAAAGACATTGGCAAAGAGATTATCGATATGCGTCAGGAGGCCATGCGTCTTTTACAGGAAGAGGCTGAACTGCAAGAGATTGTCAGGCTGGTTGGTATAGATGCACTTTCATATAGAGACCGGCTTGTCATGGAGGTTGCAAGGTCCATAAGGGAAGACTTTCTGCATCAGAATGCCTTTGACGATGTTGATACATACACTTCTCTTATAAAACAAAAGAAAATGTTGGGTCTTATACTGGAGTTCTATCATGAGGCATTAAAGGCAATAGATGAAGGAGCTCAATTTAATAAGCTAACATCGCTTCCGGTAAAGGAAAGGATAGCAAGGGCCAGGTTTATCTCTGAAGATCACTTAGATGAGTTTGATGATATTGAAAGAGAAATTAAGCAAGAGGTAGAAGAACTTTATGAAAGTGGGGGTGAGGAATAATGCCTAAGGAGTATAAGACCATAAGAGAGGTAGCAGGCCCCCTGATGTTGGTTGAAGGTGTGGAAGGTGCAAAATACAATGAACTGGTAGAAATAGAACTGGTGGACGGCTCGGTACGCAGGGGTCAGGTCCTTGAGGTGGAAGAGGACAAGGCATTGGTTCAGCTCTTTGAAGGTTCTTCCGGTATAAATCTAAATACAAGTAAAGTCAGGTTTTTAGGTAGAGGTATAGAGCTTGGCGTATCCATGGATATTCTGGGCAGGGTTTTTGATGGTTTTGGTAGGCCGAGGGACAATGGCCCCAGAATAATACCGGAAAAAAGGCTGGATATAAACGGCAACCCTATAAACCCTGTATCAAGGGATTACCCATCAGAGTTTATACAGACTGGTATATCAGCTATAGATGGATTGAATACGCTGGTAAGAGGTCAAAAGCTTCCTATATTCTCAGCTTCAGGGTTGCCGCATTCAAGACTTGCAGCACAGATAGCAAGACAGGCAAAGGTCTTAGGTGCTGAGGAGAAGTTTGCTGTTGTATTTGGAGCTATGGGCATAACCTTTGAGGAGGCCAACTTCTTTATAAATGATTTTCAGAGGACAGGGGCTATAGACAGGGCGGTACTTTTTATGAATTTGGCCGATGACCCCGCTATTGAAAGGATAGCTACACCCAGGATGGCCCTTACAGCTGCAGAATATCTTGCTTATGAAAAAGACATGCATGTGCTGGTTATCTTAACTGATATGACAAATTACTGCGAAGCATTGAGGGAAATTTCTGCAGCGAGAAAAGAGGTACCAGGAAGACGAGGGTATCCGGGTTATATGTATACAGACTTAGCCTCAATATATGAGAGGGCAGGGCGTATACGCGGAAAGATTGGTTCCATTACCCAGATACCTGTGCTCAGCATGCCGGAGGATGATATTACCCATCCTATACCGGATCTTACTGGATACATTACCGAGGGGCAGATAATATTGTCCCGTGACCTTCACAGGAAGGGAATTTATCCACCCATTAATGTGCTTCCTTCCCTTTCACGTCTTAAGGACAAGGGTATTGGAAAGGGCAAGACGAGGGAGGACCATGCTGATACGATGAACCAGCTTTTTGCATCTTATGCAGCAGGTAAGGATGCAAAGGAACTTTCAGTAATACTGGGAGAGTCTGCATTGAGTGATGTGGATAGATTGTGTTTACATTTTTCTGATGAGTTTGAGGATAAATATGTCAAGCAGGGTGAGTATGAAAACAGGACGATAGAAGAAACCCTGAACATAGGGTGGGAGCTTTTGAGTATATTGCCTAAGTCTGAGCTTAGAAGAATCCATGATGAGTATATCGAGAAGTACCTTCCCGAAAAGAAAGAGGTGTAACATATGCCTCAACAGGGTAGCTTAAGGGCAACAAGGATGGAGCTTATGCAATTTAAGGCCCGTCTTAAAACGGCTACAAGAGGGCATAAGCTACTGAAGGACAAACAGGATGGCCTTATCCGGTCTTTTCTGGACCTTGTGAAGAAGAATAGAGAGTTACGGGAAGAAGTGGAGACTGAACTTGTAAAGGCACTCAAGAACTTTTTGATGGCCAGGGCAGTCATGAGTCCTGAGGTTATAGAAGAAAGCCTTATTTATCCTGCCAGGAGCATTGACATAAAGGTTACAACGCGTAATATAATGAGTGTAAATGTCCCCAAAATAACATTAAAAGAAGAAGAAAAGTCAAATGGGTTGTCCTACGGCCTGGCAACAACCTCTGCAGAACTGGATGATGCAATAAAGGTCATGGGGGAGGTACTCCCAAAGCTTTTAGAACTGGCCGAGATAGAAAAGACCTGTCAGCTCCTGGCCGATGAGATAGAAAAGACCAGGAGAAGGGTGAATGCCTTAGAGTATGTAATGATACCTCAACTGAAGGGAAATATTAGGTTCATTAACATGAAGTTAGAGGAAAATGAAAGGGCAAACACCGCAAGACTTATGAAGGTAAAGGAGATAATAGCAAAATAAAAGAGGGCATCCGCCCTCTTTTATTAATGACACTCAAAGTATTCTTTGGTGAGCTTATGGACTACACCACTTAATAGCAGGACACCTATGAGGTTGGGTATGGCCATCAAACCGTTTAATGTATCAGCGAGGTCCCAGAGTTCGGTGAGGCCGCCCACAGCGCCTATTACTATGAAAGGCAGCCATATAATTCTGTATGGCAATCTTGCCTTATAGCCGAATAGGAACTCTATACACTTTTCTCCATAATATGACCAGCCTATAACAGTGGAGTAGGCAAATAATGCAAGGCCAATAACCACAATAAACTTACCCCACGTACCAGGCAGACCGGTCTCAAAGGCCAGCATAGAAAGCTCTGAACCTGTTTTACCGCTGTTCCACACACCGGTTGAGAGTATCACAAGGGCTGTCATTGTACATATTACAATTGTATCCATAAAGACCTCAAAAACACCGTACATAGCCTGCTTAACAGGGTGGTCTACTGTGGCTGCCGCATGGGCAATAGGAGCACTACCAAGGCCAGCCTCATTGGAGAATACACCCCTGGCTACGCCATATCTCATGGACATCATTATTGTTGCTCCTGCAAAACCTCCGGTTGCTGCGGCGGGTGTAAAAGCATTGCCGAATATCAATGCAAAGGCTTCTGGTATATTACCTATATGCAGCAAAAGTATAACTATAGCTCCTATAACATATACTACGGCCATAAAAGGAACCAAGTATTCTGTTACCCGACCTATACGCTTAATACCGCCTATAATGACAAGCCCGGTTAATATAGCCATAGCTATACCTGTATATAATTTTGGTATTCCAAATCCAGCCTCAAGGGCTGCTGCTGTTGAGTTTGCCTGTACCATGTTGCCTATACCAAATGCAGCTAATGCGCCAAATATGGAAAATATCACAGCCAGCCATTTTGCATTTAAGCCCCTGGATATATAATACATAGGGCCGCCGGAGAATGAGCCATCAGGGTTTTTGACACGATAATTTAAAGACAGACATACCTCTGAGTATTTTGTCACCATGCCAAAGAATGCAGAAAGCCACATCCAGAATACAGCACCAGGTCCGCCAAGGAATATGGCTGTTGCCACACCTGCTATATTACCCGTTCCGACGGTTGCTGCCAGGGCTGTTGCCACTGCCTGGAAAGGGGTTATGTCGCCCTCACCGGTGGTCTTCTTAGAAAAGGCCTTAAGCAGGGTATTTTTCATGATATAGCCAAACTTTGCTACCTGTGGGAACCCAAGATATAATGTCAGGAAGATACCGGTGCCAACTATAAGGATTAACATTGGTGGTCCCCATACTATGCCGTTTACTACCTTGTTGATGTTTAAAAGCCACTCCATAAATTCTCCTCCTTCATTTATTGGATGCGGGACTTTTTATACATATATAATACCTACCTTTTCCATCACCTCCGGTTATATAAAATTAGAAACATTTACATATTTTATATTCTACATTTTTTTAATATTTCCTTCATAGTTGTGAATAATAATATTAAATCATTTTTTTAACAAATATTGATCGGAGTTGTAGCGATATTCATGCAATGCAATAATGAAGTTAATTCATATTTATAAATTAATCTGATTATATATGCTTATTGTCTACGATTACCATGGGAAAAAGGATATTGAAAAAGCCAATTTGGTATGTTAAAATAGTTAATGAAATAACAAACAAAATATAGTTAATTTATAGACAATTAAATATATTTTAGATGAGGGGCCAGGAAGAGACCCTTAAGAGGGGAGCCGAAGGAGCAAGCCACATCAGCCACGGGATATGGCAAAACTCTCAGGCGAAAGGACCTGGTCCGGATAAAACTCTGGAGAGCTATATGGCACCGAAGGGGAAATCCTTTATGGATAATCTCTCAGGTAAAAGGACAGAGTAATAGTGGGGTTTTCCTGCTATTACTTTTTTTATTGGGGGTGTATATGGAGTACATTATTATTACTAATAATGACCTGGTGCTTGAAATACTTGCACAAGAAAACGTTATTTTTATTAATTCTGGAGTAAAAGAGGTTTTTGAGACCGCCCGGGATTATATAAATCGTGGCTATCACTTCTATGTTCATCCACTCTCACTTAATATTGAGGTGCATAAAATTCCGGTCAGGTCTCTTGTAATGACAAAACAATACCAATCAATTATGGATGAGGTTTCAATGATTGACAATGTATTGAAGAAAGAGTTTTGTCCATTTGAGGGTACTATTAATGACTTTAAAGAGATTGACGCAAATTTCATAAAAGAAGCATTACGGAGGTGAGGATATGTTAATTGTGGATAAGGACAATTTTGATGCAGAGGTGCTAAGCCACAACGGCCCTGTACTGGTAGACTTCTGGGGGCCCAAGTGTGAGCCATGCAAAGAATTAATGCCTCAGATGGAAGAATTGGAGAAAGTCTATGGTGACAGGGTAAAGTTCTGCAAATTGGACACATCTGCAAACAGACGGCTTGCCATAAGCCAAAAGGTGCTTGGTCTACCAACGATAGCAATATACAAGAACGGCAGTAAGGTGGATGAGGTTACTCAGAATGTCACTATTGAGATGGTGGAGGATATGATTAAAAGAAATTTGTAGGAGGTGAAAATTATGAAACTGGAGTTGGGATATGTTCCTATTAATAATATTCAGTTTGGCCAGGAAACTTGTATAACAGGGACAGCCCTCCATGTTAATGCAGATGAACTTGCTACGATTCTCCGAGAGGATGAGAGGATCACCTCACTGGAGGTAGATATAGCAAGGCCTGGTGAAGAGGTGAGAATAATACCTGTAAAGGATGTTATTGAGCCCAGGGTAAAAGTCGAAGGCAAAGGTGGAATTTTTCCGGGATTTATGAGCAAGGTGGATACTGTGGGCTCAGGCAAAACGCTGGTCTTAAAGGGTGCTGCTGTGGTCACATGTGGAAGTATAGTGGGCTTTCAAGAGGGCATTATAGATATGACAGGGCCGGGAGCTGAATATACTCCTTACTCAAAGACATGCAATCTGGTCCTCAATATCACTGTAAAAGACGATATAGAAAGACATGAAAAGGAAGAATGTATAAGGCTGGCTGGTCTTAAAGCAGCCAAATACCTGGGGGAGGCTGCTAAGGAAGCAGTTCCATCATACGTGGAAACATATGAGACCCCTTCATTGATAGAAGGACACGAAATTTATAAAGACCTGCCGAGGGTAGCATATGTATATCAGCTTCAGAGCCAGGGTCTTTTACATGACACCTATGTGTATGGGGTAGATGCAAAAAGAATACTGCCCACTTTCATATATCCCACTGAGGTTATGGATGGGGCAATAGTCAGTGGCAACTGCGTCTCGGCATGCGACAAGAACACTACCTATGCCCATATGAATAACCCCATAATAAAGGAACTGTATTCACGACATGGCAGGGATATAAACTTCGTAGGCGTGATATTGACTAATGAAAATGTTACTCTGGCAGACAAGGAGAGATCGTCAGAATTTACCTCAAAACTTGTTGAGTTCCTTGACCTTGATGGGGTCATTATAAGCGAGGAGGGGTTCGGCAATCCGGATACTGACCTAATAATGAACTGCAGAAAAATAGAAGAAAAAGGTATAAGGACTGTTTTAGTAACTGATGAGTATGCTGGACGGGATGGTGCTTCTCAGTCGCTGGCTGATGCTCATTCACTGGCAAATGCAGTGGTCACCAGTGGTAATGCCAATGAGGTTATAGTGTTGCCGCCGATGAAGAAGATTATTGGGAACCATGAAGCTGCTAATGTAATCGCAGGTGGTTTTAACGGCAGCCTCAAAGAAGATGGAAGCATAGAGGCAGAGATACAGGTTATTACAGGGGCTACCAGTGAACTTGGTTTTACAAAATTAAGTGCTGTAGGATATTAAAGGAGGTTAATAGATATGTTTGAAAATAAAAAGGTAATCATTATTGGGGATAGAGACGGCGTACCAGGACCGGCTATTGAAAGCTGCATAAAGACAACAAAAGGGGAACCGGTGTTTTCTGCTACTGAATGCTTTGTTTGAACAGCTGCGGGAGCGATGGATCTGGAGATCCAGCAGAGAGTAAAAGACATGGCAGAAAAGTATGGGCCGGAAAATGTGATTGTAATGCTGGGGAGTGCCGAGGCTGAGGCTGCTGGCCTGGCTGCCGAGACGGTGAGCAACGGCGATCCGACGTATGCAGGTCCTCTGGCAGGGGTATCATTGGGTCTTGCCGTATATCATATACTGGAGCCGGAAGTAAAAGCGGAGATTGACCCAACAGTATATGACAATGAGGTAGGCATGATGGAAATGGTCTTGGATGTTGATGCAATTTCTAAAGAGGTTAAATCAATAAGAGAGCAGTACAGCAAATATTAATGAGGGGGGATAACATGCCCTATAGGGTAGTCCATTATCTAAACCAGTTTTTTGGTCAGATTGGTGGAGAGGATAAGGCAGGCACGAGACCCTTTGTAAAAGAAGGGATAGTGGGGCCTGGCCTGGCGCTGCAGGGTGCTCTGGGACAGGATGCACAGGTTGTTGCCACAGTTATATGTGGTGACGGATACTTCAATGAGAACATGGAAGTGGCAAAAAAGGAAATTCTCTCCATGATAAAATCATATTCTCCTGATATCCTCATTGCAGGACCTGCCTTTAATGCAGGAAGGTATGGTGTAGCTTGCGGCGCCATCTGCAAAGAGGTGAAGGATGAGCTTGGCATACCTGTGGTAACCGGTATGTATCCTGAGAACCCAGGTGTGGAGATATACAAAAAAGACATATACATTGCTAAAACATCAGATTCGGCTGCAGGCATGAGAAGTGCTGTGCCTGTTATGGCCAAACTGGCTTTAAAGCTATTAAAGGGTGAATCAATAGCCTCTCCCGATGAAGAGGGATATATCGAGAGAGGGATAAGGAAAAATGTTTTTAAAGATGAACTGGGAGCTAAAAGGGCAGTGGATATGCTGATTGCCAAACTGAATGGCAGGGAATTTAAGACAGAATATCCAATGCCGGATTTTGACAGGGTAACACCCAATCCTCCGGTAAAGGACATGAGCAAAGCAAAGGTAGCCCTGGTTACATCTGGCGGCATAGTACCAAAAGGGAACCCCGACAAGATAGAATCTTCCAGTGCATCCAAATATGGTAAATACAGCATAGCAGGTGTTGAAGTCCTTACCCCAGATAAATATGAGACAGCCCATGGTGGGTATGACCCTGTTTATGCAAACAGCGACCCCAACAGGGTACTCCCTGTGGATGCTATGAGGGAACTGGAGAAAGAGGGAGTTATAGGCAAACTTCATGACTACTATTATGCCACAGTTGGCAATGGGACATCGGTGGCCAATGCAAAGAAGTATGCTCAAACCATAGCAAAAGAGCTGGTGGCTGATGGCGTCCAGGCGGTTATACTTACATCTACCTGAGGTACCTGTACTCGTTGCGGTGCAACGATGGTAAAAGAAATTGAGAGGGCAGGTATACCTGTCGTCCATGTATGTACCATAGTGCCTATATCTCTTACGGTTGGGGCCAACAGGATAGTACCTGCTGTAGCCATACCACATCCTCTGGGAAATCCAGCCCTATCTAAGGAGGAAGAGAAGTCCCTTAGAAAGAGCCTGGCCCTTAAAGCACTAAAGGCGCTGGAGACACCTGTGGATGGTCAGACCGTTTTTGAATAGACCTAAGGATTGATTCCAGTGTAAGAAGTCCATATCAGCAAGCCTGCAACATCTATGTACCTGAGCACTCGGCTTGATACTCTAATATTCGTGGCTGCATTCCGCCGGGTACGCCTCCATGCGGTGTTCATGCCAAGGCTTAAGCTCAGCAGGCGTACATGCCTGCTGCCCCGGCTGCATTTGCCCCAAATCTAAGAGTATCATGGACTCGCTTTAAGGATGCATTTGATATTGCATGTCATGCTCCCATTAGTTCTTATACTAAAATCGAATTTCAACTGCCTCCTTTAAAGGAGGCAGTATCTGAATAAGGAGGGTATAAAGATGTATCCTGTAATAAAAGCAGCAAGTTATATACTGGTCCATACCCCCAATATAATGATAGAGGGAGGGACAACCCAACAGCTTGAAAGAGATAGCCAGAGCGATTATATGGATCAGGCATTAAAGCACATAAGGAGTTTTCAAGAAGCAGTGTTATATGCGCCCAATCAGGCATATATAGGCAACATTACCCCAGAAGTCCTGGAAAATATACCCAGACCATGGTACAAAAATCCTTTAGATAATTCATCCAGGTATTCTAAACATGGAGAAATAATGCCCGAAGATGAATTTTATATACTTATGCAGATATGCGATAGTTTTGATTTAGTTAAGCTGGATAAGGATTTTGTCGAAAACATGGCCTCTAAAATCTCTCAACATCCAGTATTGAGGGATTATGCTGATAAAATAAAACCTGGCATAAACAAGGGAGAGATAGAGGCTTTTATAGGTAATGGAGCAGTGCCGCTTAGGATAAATGGCAATCTTGTCGGATGCGTAAGAAAAGCCCACGACAAAGATATAAACCTTTCATCACACGTAATGCTGGAGAATATTGCTACCAAGGCATCTGCTGTACTGGCCCTCAGGCATCTAGTGCAGGATAATAACATTGATGCGGATTCTATAGAATATGTGATAGAATGTTCTGAAGAAGCCTGCGGAGATATGAATCAGAGGGGCGGAGGCAATTTTGCTAAGGCTGTTGCAGAAATAGCCGGCTTTTCTAATGCCACAGGTTCGGATACCAGGGCCTTCTGTGCAGGGCCAACCCATGCACTGATAAATGCATCTGCCCTTGTAAAGGCCGGTATCTATAAGAATGTGGCAATAGTGGGTGGCGGTGCTGTTGCCAAGCT
The DNA here is from genome assembly GCA_030016635.1 of Thermoanaerobacteraceae bacterium. GTDB lineage: Bacteria > Bacillota > Thermoanaerobacteria > Thermoanaerobacterales > UBA4877 > JASEJQ01. Next base: position 16,761 of record JASEJQ010000016.1, read on the forward strand.
TGGGATGAACGGCAGAGACCATGTAAAGAATGACATGCCTCTCCTGGAGGATGTTCTTGGTGGTTTTGCCATACTGGTCTCGGAAAATGACGGAATTAATCCCATCGTCAATACTGATATAATAGGAAGACATACAGTAAAGACAGGTTCTTCCCCTCAGCAGGTAATTCAGTCCATAGTTGCTGATCCATTGGACAGGGCAGGTATGAGCCTTACCGACATCGACAAATACTCTGTAGAGATGCAAAATCCGGAGATTACCGAGCCCGCAGGGGCGGGAGACGTACCAAAATCGAACTATAAGATGATTGCAGCACTGGCAGTGAAAAAGGGCCAGCTTACCAGAGCGGAAATGGATGGTTTCATAGATGCCCATGGCCTTCCGGGGTTTGCGCCTACTCAGGGGCATATACCGTCCGGTGTACCTTATGTTGGCCCTGCAAGAGAAGCCATACTCAGTGGTGAGATAAAAAATGCCATGATAATAGGGAAGGGCAGTCTCTTCCTGGGGCGCATGACAAACCAGTTTGACGGCGTATCAGTTGTATTGAGTAAAAATCCAGGTATTGCAGAAGAAAGCCCTATCAATGAAGATAAAATAAGAAAGATAATTGCTTCCGCATTGAGAGACCTTGCATCTCACCTGGGGGAGGATTAGGATGAAGGACATAGAAATAATTAAGAAAGTTATAAATGAAGCTGCAGATTTTATTGAGACAGGGAGAGGAAGAAAAAAAATTAAAGTTGGACTTACCCTGCTTGGTTCGGAACACGGTCCGGAAGTCCTTCTGAGGGGTGCTTTAGATGCGGCTAAGGATTTTGAGGACATTGAGATAAGTCTTATCGGCCCAAAACTTACAGAGGACTTTAATACCTATGAGGTTTACTGTGAGAGTGATGCCCACGACATTATGGAAAAGCTTCTGGAGGAGGGAAAACTGGATGCGGTAGTGACCATGCACTATAACTTCCCTCTTGGAGTGGCTACAGTAGGGAGGCTCATATCTCCAGCCAACGGTAAGGAATTTTTACTTTCTACTACAACCGGGACATCATCATCTGACAGGGTAACAGCACTGACCTTAAATGCCATTTATGGCATGGCAGTGTCAAAATCCCTTGGATATATCAATCCTGCTGTTGGCATTTTAAACATTGATGGGGCAAGACAGGCTGAAAAAATCTTAAGGCAGTTAATGGATAGGGGATATACCCTGAACTTCGGCGAGAGTGTAAGAAAGGATGGAGGGTGCATACTGAGGGGGAATGATGTCCTTACAGCCTCTACAGAGGTCATAGTCGCTGATACCCTTACAGGTAATATATTAAATAAAATAATGTCCAGCTTTACGAGCGGTGGGACCTATGAGGTGATAGGTTATGGATATGGACCGGGGGTAGGGGAGAACTTTGATAAGACGGTGCTCATACTTTCCAGGGCATCCGGTGCGCCAGTAGTAAAGAACGCCATAAAATATGCATCAGACCTTGTCAGGGGCAATTTCAAGATGCATGTAGTCGAGGAAATGCAGAAGGCCAGGGCGGCAGGACTATTTGATATCCTGAGCAGCATATCCAGTGCAAAGAAAGAGGGCATAAAAGAGATAGAGGTGCCAGGAAAGGTCGTTACAGAAGAAATAGCCGGTGTGGACATACTGGTGCTTGAGGATGCAGTAAAAATACTCAAGGCACATGGAATATATGCAGAAAGCGGCATGGGGTGCACGGGCCCTGTCATTCTTGTGGCACCTGATGATGAAGAGTCAGCAAGGGAAATCTTAAGGAATGAAAATTATTTATAGATTAAATTATATAGCGGTGTGTAAAGCTCATAGATATATAGGGTAATGTTTAGAGGTTGATAATCATACAGGGCTGCCAGGGCCATAATATAGCCCAGGCAGCTCAGAACTACTGCATGGGGATATATTGGTTGGATTTAGTATTTGCAGCGTGACTTTTATGCTGCCATCAGGTGTTCTATCAATGGCCATTGCTGTTGATATGCCTATATCTTCTATCTCTTTTTCGTCCCAACAGCCTGCAGCTGTAATTGCAATTAAAAGTATCAAAACATAACAAACATAATAAATTCCTCATTAAATATCATCCCTTTGGTGTCTGAGGTTTCAGATTCTCTGACATGCGTTTCCTATTTTCTGCAAGATATGACGGCCTTGTCCTTATATACCACCATGTCTCCAGTAAGTATATGGGATACTACCTCCTTAAAGGATGTTAGTTCCTGGACCTCCACATTGGACAGTACTGAATTCTTTAATTCATAAAACAGTCTTTTTCCAGAACTGTTATCTATTTTTGCCTCTATCATTATAGACTTCAATATGCTATCAAAGAGGGAGGCCTTGTCTGAAAGCCCGTCCATATTTATTACTGTAGCACAAACAGAATCCTCTCTACCTATCTTTATTTCACGCAGGTTGAAGTTGGAGCAGTTTTTAAATATTCAATCCTAAAAGCTCAAAGACATCACACCTCCTGTATTGTTATATATTTTTTCTCATTGATAAAAAAAATTTAGATTTTAAGAAGGATTTTTTAGATCCGTGTAGAATATATAATAACGTAAGTAATAAGACATCAGACAACCGGCACTTCAAAAATTAAAAGAGGAGGAATGGATTAATGAAGAGGATTTTTGCATTAGTACTGACATTGGTAATGGTGCTTTCGTTGGCCGCCTGTGGCTCACCGACACCTCAGACAACACCAGATAATACAAAACCATCAGACAATTCCTCGACAGCAGTTGAGGACAAATTTGAACTGGCAATGATTACCGATATTGGTACCATCGATGACAAATCATTCAACCAGGGTACCTGGGAAGGCGTAAAGAAGTATGCCGAGGAAAAGGGTATCACCCACAAGTATTACAAACCTACAGAAAAGAGCAACGATGCATATCTTTCTGCAATTGATCTGGCAGTCAAAGGCGGTGCAAAGGTAGTTGTTACCCCTGGCTTCCTGTTTGAAGAGCCGATTTACATTGCACAGGATCAGTATCCGGATGTAAACTTTGTTTTGATTGATGGCAATCCGCATGATGCTAACTACAACTATCGTACCGAAAAGAATACGGTTGGTGTTCTCTTTGCGGAGGAGCAGGCCGGCTTCCTGGCAGGCTATGCAGCTGTTAAGGACGGTTATACAAAGCTCGGCTTTATGGGCGGCATGGCAGTTCCAGCTGTTGTGCGTTACGGTTATGGGTTCGTCCAGGGTGCTGAGTTTGCAGCCAAAGAAATGGGTCTTGCACCTGGCTCTATCACAATAAACTACCACTATACAGGTGGATTTGATGCAACCCCTGAGGTACAGACGTTGGCTGCTTCCTGGTATCAGTCAGGCATAGAGGTTATCTTTGCCTGCGGTGGTGCACTCGGTAACTCTGTAATGGCTGCGGCAGAGCAGACAAATGGCAAGGTAATCGGCGTTGACGTTGATCAGTCATATGAGAGCAACACGGTAATTACCTCTGCAATGAAGGGTTTAGGAGAAGCTGTTTATGCTATACTTGACCAATACTACAAAGGTACATTCCCTGGCGGACAGGGCCTGATATTCTCTGCCAAGAACAAAGGTGTTGGATTACCAATGGCCACCTCCAAGTTTAATAAATTCACACAGGCTGATTATGATGCGATCTATGAGAAGCTTGCTAACGATACAGACGGCATCGCATCCAATCTTGTAAAAGATACTGATGCAAGCGGCAAATCTGTTGCAGTAACAGATTTGAAGACATCAGCAGTTGTATTGAAGGTTGTAGAATAAAATATCCTTTTGGTGAAAACCAGGAGGGGTACTCAGCCCTTCCTGGTTTAATCGGATTGCTGTCAGGTTAAAAATGCTGTTAAAAAGATTTCTACTACATTACAGGCATTTATATAAGAGAGTAAAATGCCTCATATTTTAAAAATATGCAATTATATAAGGGGTAATAAAGAGTGGATTACATTATCGAAATGTGCAATATAACCAAGAAATTTCCTGGTGTCATAGCTAATGACGATGTAACTCTCAGGCTCAAAAAGGGAGAAATTCACGCCCTTCTCGGGGAGAACGGTGCGGGGAAATCGACGCTGATGAGCATTCTTTTTGGAATGTATCAGCCTGACCAAGGTGTTATCAAAAAAAATGGGGAGGTAGTAAAAATTAATGACCCTAATGATGCTAACCGCCTTGGGATCGGTATGGTACATCAGCATTTTAAATTGGTACAAAATTTTACGGTACTTGAAAACATCATTTTAGGAGTGGAAACTACAAAACACGGGATGCTCAAGATGGACGAAGCGCGCGCACGTGTTTTAGAACTTTCTGAGCGTTATGGTCTAAGGGTTGATCCCGATGCACTCATCGAGGATATAACGGTCAGTATGCAGCAGCGTGTTGAGATACTCAAGATGCTCTACCGCAGCAATGAAATTTTGATTTTTGATGAACCAACAGCGGTTTTGACTCCACAGGAAATAGAAGAACTTATGAAGATTATGAAGGGGTTGGTGAGTGAGGGTAAATCAATTTTATTCATCACCCACAAGTTAAATGAAATCAAGGCGGTTGCCGACCGCTGCACCGTTTTGCGCAAAGGCAAATGCATTGGTACTGTCGACGTTGCAAGTGTCTCCAAAGAGGAGCTTTCTGAGATGATGGTTGGGCGCAAGGTTGACCTTATAGTTGAAAAAGAGAATAAGGAGCCTGGTAAAGTTATCTTTGAAGTGGAGAACCTGACGGTTAAAGACAGGGCAACCGGCAAGAATGTAGTGAATAACGTGTCTCTAAATGTGCGTGCCGGTGAGATTGTCTGTATTGCAGGTGTTGATGGAAATGGACAGTCAGAGCTGGTTTATGCGTTAACCGGACTGATTACCCCTGACGATGGAAAGATTAGACTCAATGGTAATGACATCACCAAAGCATCAATTCGTCAGCGCAATATCGGCGGTATCGGACATATTCCTGAAGACAGGCAGCGCTATGGGTTAGTTCTTGACTACAACCTTGCATACAATCTTGTTCTACAAAGCTATTTCACACCACGTTTTCAAAAGCATGGATTTTTAAAATATAGCGAAATATACAAATACGCCGATGAACTTATAGATAAGTTTGATATTCGCAGTGGGCAGGGCGCTAGGACCATTACCCGCAGCATGTCTGGAGGAAATCAACAAAAAGCAATTATAGCACGCGAGATAGACCGTGATCCTGACCTGTTAATTGCAGTGCAGCCTACACGCGGATTGGATGTCGGCGCGATTGAATATATATACAAAAAGCTGATTGCAGAGCGCAACAAGGGCAGAGGTATTCTTCTTGTATCTCTCGAATTGGATGAGGTTATGAATGTAAGCGACCGTATTCTTGTGATATATGAAGGTGAGATTGTAGCGGAACTTGATCCAAAAACTACAACAGTACAGGAGCTTGGCCTGTATATGGCGGGTTCGAAAAGGGGTATAGTTGCATGAATATATCAATAAAACGATTTTTAAGCAGTGAAGGAGTGGCAAACTTTGCCTCTTCATTAATGGCTATTATAATAGGGCTTCTGGTTGGGTTATTAATTCTTTTGGTAAGCAACCCCCGGCAGGCGTTGAATGGTTTTGGCGCTATCTTATTCGGTGGTTTTACTGATATGAAAAACTTAGGACAGGTATTTTACTTTGCAACTCCAATAATTTTAACCGGGCTTTCGGTGGGTTTTGCAAACAAGGCGGGGCAATTTAACATTGGTGCATCAGGCCAGTTCATTGTGGGCGCCTTTGCCGCTGTCTATGTTGGTGTAAAGTGGACGTTCCTTCCAGGTGCGTTGCACTGGGGCGTAGCTTTAATCATGGCAATGCTTGCAGGTGCGCTGTGGGGATTAATTCCAGGGATTTTAAAAGCATTCTACAACGTGAACGTGGTTATCTCCTGCATCATGATGAACTATATAGGGATGTATCTGGTAAATGTTCTTGTTACCAATACGGTTTTCGATTCACTTAAAAACCAGTCCCAGCGTGTTGCTTCAACTGCTGTTATTCCTAAAATGGGGCTCGACAATATCTTCCGTGCAGGCAACAGCCCGTCAAGTGTAAATGCAGGTATTTTTATTGCTATTATAGCAGGTATCATAATTTATATTATTGTTGAAAAAACTCAATTCGGTTTTGAATTAAAGGCATGCGGTTTAAATCCTGATGCCTCCAAATATGCAGGTATTAATTCACACCGTACCATTATCATTTCTATGATGATTGCTGGTGCTCTTTCAGGTCTGGGTGGTGCATTGCTTTACCTTGCAGGTTCTGGTAAAAGTATTGAAGTACTTGATGTGCTTGCACCTGAGGGATTCAATGGTATTCCCGTTGCACTGCTTGGGCAGGGTAATCCTATTGGTATTATATTTGCCGGTATATTTGTGGCGTATCTTACCGTCGGAGGCTTTAATATGCAGCTATTTAATTTTGTACCACAGGTTACCGAGATCATTATAGCTGTTATTATATACTTTAGTGCATTTGCCCTGCTGTTTAAAGACTTCATCAGGTCGCATTATGCAAAAGATGAAGATAAATTAACTAAAACCAGGCCAGTTAGCCAGGGGAGCTTGGGGGGAGATAAATAGTGGATACAATATACTTTCTTGTGCAGCAGATGATGTATTTCTCAATTCCACTGCTTGTCGTTGCACTGGGTGGAATGTTCTCAGAGCGCAGCGGTGTGACAAACATTGCGCTTGAGGGCATTATGATTATTGGTGCGTTTACCGGCATTTTATTTATTAATATGTTTCAAGGAATGCTGCCTGGCCAGCCGATACTGATTCTGGCGATTATTATTGCAGCGGCAACGGGGATAATTGTATCTCTAACACATGCCTTTGCTTCAATTAATATGAAGGCAGATCAGGTCATCAGCGGTACAGCAATCAATATGTTTGCACCTGCATTTGCAATATATGTGGCGCGTATGATTCGCACTGTACAGCAGATACCTTTTGTTAACCAGTTCAGAATAGAAAAAGTACCGGTGCTGGGTGATATTCCATTGCTGGGTGGCCTATTCTTTCGCAATGCATACATTACCACCTATCTTGGGTTTGCAATTCTCATAATCTCATGGGTGGTTTTATATAAAACCAGGTTTGGCTTGCGTTTGCGTGCCTGTGGTGAACACCCTCAAGCAGCGGATTCCGTAGGTATTAATGTTTACAAGATGCGCTATATAGGTGTTGCAATCTCCGGTGCGCTTGCGGGGATTGGCGGGCTTATATTCGTTATTCCAACATCAACCAATTTTAATGCAACTGTGGCAGGCTATGGTTTTCTTGCTTTAGCGGTGTTGATTTTTGGCCAGTGGAATCCATTTAAAATTTTATTGGCTGCATTCTTCTTTGGTTTGATGAAGACAATTGCATCGGCGTACTCAGGTATACCTGTTCTTTCTGCGCTGGATATACCCAACGAGGTCTATAAAATGATTCCATATATCGCTACGCTGATAGTACTGGCTTTTACATCTAAAAATTCGCAGGCACCGAAAGCTGAAGGTATTCCTTATGATAAAGGTTCGCGTTAAAAAATCTGTTGAAGTTTTTTAAGGTTAATAACTATGCTGAAAGATTAGAGATTGATAAGATTTAGATTCAAGCAACTGCTTAATGATATTTGGGGGCTTTGCCCCTTTTTCATGGAGAAAATGTACTGGTCTTAACAATCATGAGAAATGAAACGGGGTGAGTGAGCGTGGGTTTGATACAGGGAGAAAGGAGACCCCTATACGATCTGGCTTTAAGAAAAATGGAAGAGTTGATTGGAAACGGTGATTGGCCTCCAGGGTATCGACTGCCGTCAGAGGCAAAGCTTTCAAAAGAGTTTGGAATAAGCCGCATGACTTTGAGAGAGGCATTGAGGGTATTGGAAGAGGAGAACCTCATTGTAAAACAGCAGGGGATTGGTACTTTTGTAAGGACCAGGCCTGTTATCAAGAGCGGCATCGAAGAACTTTATAGTGTAACCAAGGCTATAGAGAGAGAAGGCATGACAGCAGGGACCACCGATTTCTCTATGAGTGTACTGCCTGCTAATGATGAAGAAGCAGAGAAGCTCAAAATAGAAAAAAATGAGTTAATATACAGGGTAGACAGGGTGAGGACTGCTAATGGTGAACCAGTGGTCTACTGCATAGACAGGATACCTGTCAGGATACTGGGTGAGGACATGGATAAGTTTCCAGAGTCTCTTTTCAGTTTTTTTGAGGAGAGGTTTAATATCAGGATAGCCTACGCTGTTTCAGATATAATACCTATAAGCTATCACCCTGTGGCATCAAAAAAGCTGGGTCTTGGTAAAAATCACGCTATTCTGCTCTTAGAGCAGGTACACTATGATCAGGATGACAGGGCTATCCTTTATTCATCCAACTTTTTTAAACCCGATAAATTTAGATTTTATGTCTTAAGGAAAAGAGTTTAATATTGTGACAGGTGCCGTTGAATAATTTGGTGTATATCTTAGATGAGAAACATATGGATTTTAATAGCTTAACCGGGGTGATTTGATGGGTTATTTTAAAAGAATTATTTTGATTGTACTGGATAGTGTAGGTATTGGTGAACTGCCTGACGCTAATCTTTTTGGCGATAAAGGCTCTGATACATTGGGGCATATATGTGAGGTGACGGGAGTAGAACTTCCCAATATGGGTAGGCTGGGTCTTGGCAATATAAGGCCGCTAAAAAGCGTACCACCTGTTGAAACTCCTATAGGGTTTTACGGTAAAATGGCTGAAAAATCAGCAGGAAAAGATACTACTACCGGACACTGGGAAATAGCGGGAGTATGGTTAAATAAACCATTTCCGACATATCCCGATGGATTCCCCGAAGAGATTATAAGTATCTTTGAAAAGAGGATAGGGACAAAAGTCCTTGGCAATAAGGCTGCTTCAGGTACAGAGATTATAAAAGAATTGGGTGAACGGCATATAGAGACCGGATATCCAATAGTTTATACATCGGCAGATAGTGTTTTCCAGATAGCTGCCCATGAGGATATAATACCATTGGAAAGACTTTATGAGATGTGCCGCATTGCGCGGGAGATAATGATGGGGGATCATGCTGTAGGTAGAATTATTGCAAGACCATTTACAGGGACGCCAGGAAATTTCGTCAGGACAGAACACAGGCGTGATTTTTCCCTGGAACCACCAGAAGAAACTGTGCTGGACAGGATTGTTGCTAAAGGTCTTGAGGTTTATGCGGTGGGTAAGATTGAGGATATTTTTGCACACAGAGGCATCACGAGGAGCAATCACACCGGGAATAACCGTGATGGGATAGCAGCCACAATAAATTATATGAATGAACTAAAAACTGGCCTCATCTTTACCAATCTTGTGGATTTTGATACACAATTTGGCCATAGAAACAATGCAAAGGGATATGCAGATGCTTTAAAGGAGTTTGATGATGCCATCCTGGAGATTATATCAAAAATGAATAGCAATGACCTTTTGATGATAACGGCTGACCATGGGTGTGATCCGACGACAACAAGTACAGATCATTCAAGAGAATATGTACCACTGCTGGTATACACTCCTTCCAATCAAAACGGCGCGTCTCTTGGCATTAGAGATACTTTTTCTGACATTGCACAGACCATAGCTGAAAATTTTGACCTTGAAGCTTTTGAACATGGCAAGAGTTTTCTTGGTGACGTAAGGGGGTTATAAGTCATGAGGATGGTTGACCTCATAAAAAAGAAGAGGGATGGACAGGAACTCAGCAAAGAAGAGATTGAGTATATTATAAAGGGATATACAGCTGGAGATATACCGGATTACCAGATGTCTGCGCTTACAATGGCTATTTATTTCAGGGGTATGAGTGAGTCTGAAACAACCAACCTTACACTTTCAATGGCACGATCCGGCGAGATTGCTGATCTTTCCGCTATTAATGGCATTAAGGTGGATAAACACAGTACTGGTGGTGTGGCAGACACTACCACCCTTGTTTTAGTACCTCTGGCAGCAGCCTGCGGTGCACCCGTAGCGAAGATGTCCGGCAGAGGACTGGGGCATACAGGCGGCACACTTGATAAACTCGAATCTATACCGGGCATGAGGGTATCCCTATCCATGGATGAGTTTGTTAATAATGTAAACAATGTTGGCCTGGCTGTCATTGGTCAAACCGAAGACCTGGCCCCTGCTGACAAAAAACTGTATGCCCTGAGGGATGTTACAGCCACAGTAGACATTATCCCCTTGATCGCCAGCTCCATAATGAGCAAGAAGTTAGCCGGGGGTTCCGATGCCATAGTTCTGGATGTAAAGGTCGGAGATGGTGCATTTATGAAGGATTATGACAGTGCTTTAAAGTTAGCAGAGATTATGGTAAAGATTGGCGAAAGTGCAGGTAAAAGGACCGTTGCAGTGATTACAGACATGAACCAACCCCTTGGCCTGGCCATAGGAAATTCACTGGAGGTAATAGAAGCCTGTGAGACATTAAAAGGCCGCGGGTGCAAAGATTTGCTGGATGTATGCATGTTTCTTGGCAGCTATATGCTCATGCTTGCTGGCATTGCCAGAACCAGGGAAGAGGCTGTATCAAAACTGGAGTCTGCACTTAAGTCTGGCAGTGGTTTTAAAAAGTTTAAGGAAATGGTTAAAGCCCAAGGGGGAAATCCTGAGGCACTGGATGATTATTCTCTTTTGCCTGAAGCGAAAATTAAATATGAAATTAAAGCCGAAAAGGATCTATATATATCTGCCCTCCATGCAGAGGAATTGGGCCTATGTGCCATGAGACTGGGCGCAGGCCGCGCAACGAAAGACGATGTTATAGATCTTTCTGCTGGTATTATGCTTAACAAAAAGGTAGGAGATTTTGCTCATAAGGATGAAGTAATAACTACTGTATATGCCAATGATGAACAAAGATTAAATGAGGTCTTGCCTGATATCCTGAATTCCATTGAAACATCAGAGGAAATGGTTGAAAGACCCAGATTAATTTATGCGCTGGTTACCAGGGATGGTATAGAATCATTTTAGAAGGGAAGTGATGACCTATGGAAATAACGAAGGAAAAGTTATCATCCATGATTGACCATACTTTATTAAAGCCAGAGGCTAAAGAAGATGATATAAGAAAACTTTGTGACGAGGCCAGAGAATACAACCTTCATGCAGTCTGCATTAATCCTTCCTATGTAGACCTGGCAAAACAATGTCTTAATGGTTCAGAGGTTAAAATATGCACTGTTATTGGCTTCCCTCTTGGGGCTACCACTACAAATGTTAAAGTTGAAGAGGCCAAAGAGGCAATCTTAAATGGCGCGGATGAACTGGATATGGTATTAAACATAGGAAAACTGAAAAGTAAAAACTATGAATATGTATTGTATGACATAAAAAGGGTAGTGGAAGAATCCAAAAGCATCAAATCCGATGTTGTTATAAAAGTAATACTTGAGACATGTCTTTTGAGTGACGATGAGAAAAAGAAAGCCTGTGAACTCGCTGTTAAGGCCGGCGCAGATTTTGTCAAAACAAGCACGGGTTTCTCTACAGGTGGAGCAACAGCCGATGATATAAGACTGATGAGGAATGAGGTTGGCCCCAATAAGGGAGTAAAAGCCTCAGGCGGGATAAGAGATTTGAAAACGGCAATAGAAATGGTTGAGGCTGGAGCAAACAGGATAGGTACCAGCTCTGGCGCAAAGTTAATAAATGAGTTATAATGATGATAGGGTCCAAATTCCCTATCATTTTTTAAAAAGAGGATTTATTTGATTTGCAGAGAATATATAATATTGTAGAATTAAATTTAGAGGGCTGGGATATCTATGGCGATAGATATGAATCTTATATTAAACCAGACACAAAAACTTATAATGACCCCCGAGTTGAAACAGGCTCTAAATATCCTGCAGCTTAACATTGCGGAGTTGAGCCAGTATATAGAGGAGCAACTTGAAATAAATCCGGTGCTGGAAGCCTCTGAATATGACGAAATGGATATAATTGAATGGAATGACTATATAAGTCGGGATGAACAAGAGGATAATAATTATGACGATGAGGATGATGACATATCCTTTGAGAGTTTTGTGCCTTCCAGACCATCTTTAAGGGACCACCTGATGTTCTAGCTGCACCTGACACCCGTTACCATGAGGACCAGGAAGGTATGTGAGTACATCATTGATAGCCTGGATGAAAACGGTTACCTCACTGTTAGCTTAAACGATATCGCCCTTAACGTTAATGAGAATATGTATATTGCCGAGAGGGCATTGAGGATAATACAGGAATTTGACCCGCCGGGAGTTGGTGCCAGAGACCTTAAGGAATGCCTTCTTTTACAGCTAAAGGCCAGAGATATTTTAAATGATGACATAAGGAATTTAGTTGAACATCATCTTAAGGATATAGCCGAAAACAAGCTGACACTTATAGCTCGCAAAATGAATATTGATGTATTGAAAGTACAGCATATGATTGACATTTTGAAAACCCTCAATCCAAGGCCTGGCTGTAATTTTTCCGGGTATAACGACATGCGGTATATTGTACCAGATGCAATAGTAAGAAAGATTAAGGGGAACTTTGAGATTATTATAAATGATGGTGATATACCGAGACTGCGGATTAATAAGTTTTACACGCAAATATTGCAAAATAACGGTAGAAATTCAGAAGAATTTAAATATTTAAATGATAAGCTTCAGTCAGCCTTTTGGCTTATTAAAAACATTGAACAGAGAAAGAATACCCTCTACAATGTGATAAAGGCCATAGTAGAATACCAGTGCGACTTTTTTGACTCCGGTATAAATGGGTTAAAACCATTAACATTAAAACAGATAGCAAAGACCTGTGGCATCCATGAATCCACTGTGAGCAGAGCTACCAACGGGAAATATGTGGATACTCCTAAAGGAGTGTATGAACTTAAATTTTTCTTCAAAAACGGGGTTACAAATGATGGTGGGGAGGTTTCTTCAGAATCAATCAAAAATCTTATTTCAGGTATTATTGCCAAAGAAAATCCCCGTGCACCATTAAGCGATCTAATAATAACCAAAATGTTAAAAAATGAAGGAATAGATATATCACGAAGGACAGTGGCTAAATACAGGGATGAACTTGGAATTCCGTCTTCAAATAGAAGGAAAAGGTTTGATTAAAAATTTAAGGTATTGTTATGGCCCTTATTTTGGTATAAAATATAAATAAGGGTTATTTTTTAGGGGCATAGGGACATTTTGAGGCCATGGGGGACTATAAATGAATTATCTTATTGAAATGCAGAAGAGAATTCTACCAGAGCTGGTAAGTGTTGTTGAAAAGAGATATCATATACTCTATACAATTTACTATAATCAGCCCATTGGCAGGAGGATGCTCAGCTCTATAACAGGTATGACCGAGAGGGTCATAAGAGATGAAGTTAATATACTTAAGGAACAGGATCTGGTGTCAATTTCTGCTGAGGGCATGAGGGTAACTAAAGATGGTGAAGCTGTACTGGAATCCTTGAGGGGTTTTATTCATGACCTCAAAGGTTTGCCAGAACTGGAGGAACTTCTGCAGCAAAAACTTGGTGTAAAAAATATAGTTATTGTACCCGGCGATGTGGATAAAAACCATCTGCTTTTAAATGAAATGGGTAAGAGGGCTGCAGGCATTCTTGCAGATATGCTTCATGATGATTTGATAATAGCAGTAGCAGGTGGTTCAGCGGTTGCAGCCATGTCTGATGTTCTTCTAATAGATAGAGAATATAAGAATTTAACTGTGGTGCCTGCCCGGGGCGGTCTTGGCAGGGAGGTGGAATTCCAGGCCAATACCATTACAGCTACTCTCAGCAAGAAGCTCAATGCCAACTACCGATTTCTTCATATTCCCGATGACATAAGTGCTGACACATTAAAGGTGTTGCTAAATGAACAGGGAATAAAGGAGGTTATTGAATTTGTTAAAAAAGCTGATATCCTGATATATGGGATAGGCCGGGCAGATATTATGGCTTCCAGAAGGCATTTAAATAATGAAATAAAAAGATTTCTTCAGGATTCTGGTGCAGTAGCAGAGACGATGGGGTATTATTTCAATATAAATGGAGAAATAGTATATACAGCAGGTACTATAAGTCTAAATATTGATGAGATGTTAAAGGTACCCCATAAACTGGCTATATCAGGCGGTACTTCAAAGGGTGAGGCTATACTTGCTTCATGCCGGGTAATACCACCAGAAAATCTGGTCATAGATGAAGGAGCCGCACAAAAGATAATTGAGCTAATTAATTCACCATAAATGGTGATAATTAATATTAAAAAATTATAAGGAGGTTTTAATAATGACTGTAAAGGTTGGTATTAATGGTTTTGGAAGGATAGGCAGAAATGTTTTTAGGGCTGCTTATTCCAAAGGGCTAAAGGACATTGAGATAGTGGCTGTAAATGATATAACCGATCCAGCAACGCTTGCTTATCTTTTAAGATATGACTCGACATTTGGCAGGTTCAGTGGCGAGGTATCTTATACCGATGATTCTCTCATTGTTGACGGCAAGGAGGTCAAGGTATTTAAGGAGACCGACCCTGCAAAACTACCGTGGAAAGACCTTGGTGTGGATATTGTAATTGAGTCCACAGGTAGGTTTACATCAAAAGATGGAGCATCTAAACATATAGACGCTGGTGCTAAAAAGGTAATTATTTCTGCTCCTGCTAAAAATGAAGATATAACCATAGTTATGGGTGTCAATGAAGATAAGTATGATCCAAAGAATCATCACATAATATCCAATGCTTCATGTACAACGAACTGCCTTGCTCCTGTAGCAAAGGTACTTGATGAAAAGTTTGGCATAAAGAGGGGTCTTATGACGACTGTCCATTCATACACCAATGACCAGAGGATACTGGACCTGCCTCATTCTGACCTGAGAAGGGCAAGGGCCGCTGCCGTGAATATTATACCGACTACAACTGGTGCAGCTAAGGCTGTGGCATTAGTTCTTCCTCAATTGAAAGGCAAGCTGAACGGTATGTCGCTGAGAGTGCCGACTCCAGATGTTTCTGTGACAGACTTTGTTGCTGATCTCAACAAGAAGGTTTCTGTGGAAGAGGTAAACAAGGCTTTGAAGGATGCAGCAGAGGGTGAGCTGAAAGGTATTATGGCATATACCGAAGAACCTGTGGTTTCTATGGACTTTAAAGGAGACTCCCATTCGTCTATAGTAGACGCCTTGTCTACCATGATTGTTGATGACGATATGGTAAAGGTAGTAGCATGGTATGATAATGAGTGGGGTTATTCCAACCGTGTCGTTGACCTGACAGCCTATATTGCTAATAAAGGATTTTAATCTTACGGGCAGGGATATATTCCCTGCTCTTTGAAGGAGGGTTTGAAATGGTCAAGAAAACCATTAGAGATATAGATGTAAAGGGCAAGAGGGTTTTTGTCCGTGTCGATTTCAATGTGCCGATTGATAAAAATGGGGAAATTACAGATGATACCCGTATAAGAGCAGCTATTCCCACTATTAAGTATCTTATTGATAATGGTGCAAGGGTAATACTGGCGTCTCATCTGGGAAGGCCAAAGGGCGAAATTAATTTAAAATATAGTTTAAAACCAGTGGCTGAAAGACTTTCCGAGCTTCTAAACCAAAAGGTTGAATTTGCAATGGACTGTATTGGTACCGAGACCAAGGACAAAGCCATGGAACTAAATGATGGCGAGGTAATGCTGTTAGAGAATTTACGGTTCCATAAAGAAGAGGAAAAGAATGACCCTCAATTTGCAAAGGAATTGGCGTCATTGGCTGAGGTGTATGTGAATGATGCATTTGGGACTGCACACAGGGCTCATGCTTCAACAGCAGGGATAGCATCATATTTACCAGCGGTTGCTGGTTTCCTGATGGAGAAGGAAATAACTACGATGGGCCAGGCCCTTGAAAATCCGGAAAGGCCATTTGTAGCCATATTAGGCGGAGCCAAGGTATCAGATAAGATAGGTGTTATAAAAAACCTCATTACCAAAGTGGATACACTGCTTATAGGTGGGGGTATGGCATATACATTCATAAAGGCACAGGGGTTTGAGATAGGCAAATCCTTGCTTGAAGCCGATAAGATAGAGCTGGCGGAGGAATTGATAAAGGAAGCTGATGAAAGAAAAGTAAAGTTCCTTCTCCCGCTGGATACTGTAATTTCAAGTGAACTGAGTGCCAATGCCGAATACAGGACAGTTGACATTGAGGAAATGCCAGCCGACATGATAGGTGTTGATATAGGCCCCAAAACCATAGAGTTATTTGCTAAAGAAATTAAAAATGCAAGGACTGTAGTATGGAACGGCCCAATGGGTGTTTTTGAAATAGAACCCTTCGCTTATGGGACTAGAAAGATAGCAGAAGCCATGAGTGAATGCAACGGTACCACAATAATAGGCGGGGGCGATTCTGTTGCAGCTATAGAACAAATGGGATTTGAGGACCGTATGACTCATATATCAACAGGCGGCGGCGCTTCTCTTGAATTTCTGGAAGGGAAAGAACTTCCGGGAATAAGTGTCCTTCAGGATAAATAGGTGGTGAGAAAATGAGAAAACCTCTTATAGCCGGTAACTGGAAAATGAATATGACACCCACAGAGGCTAAGACTTTTATTGCAAATTTCATAAACCAGAATTTAGATAGCGATATAGAAGTGGCGGTAATACCACCATTTGTAGACTTAGAAATTATTTCCAGGGAAATAAAGGGTACTAAAATAAAACTCGGTGCGCAAAATATGTGCTGGGAGGACAACGGAGCATATACTGGCGAGATATCTCCACTCATGTTGAAGGAGATAGGGGTTGAATATGTCATAATAGGCCATTCTGAAAGACGTGGTTATTTCAAAGAGGACGACACTATGCTAAACCTCAAGATGAAAGCATGCCAGAAGCATGGTTTAAAACCTATTCTATGCGTTGGAGAGACCCTAGAAGAAAGAGAAAAAGGAATGACACTGGATAGGATAGGATATGAGCTGACAGAGGATTTAAAAGACATAACATTAAAAGAACTTGTAATAGCGTATGAGCCGATATGGGCCATAGGGACAGGTAAAAATGCTTCACCTGAGGATGCACAGGCTGTAATAGAGTATATTAGAAAAAAAGCGGATGAACTTCTTGGAATAGGTGAGGATATCAGGATACTCTATGGTGGAAGTGTAAAATCCGACAACATAAAAGGATTTATGGCCAGGGAAGGTATAGACGGGGCGCTGGTCGGTGGTGCCAGCTTAAAAGTAGATGAGTTTACCAGGATAGTCAATTTTAAGGAGGTTTGAAATGGCTGAGCTTTGCACGTTAATCATTATGGATGGATACGGCCTGAGTGAAGATAATGAATACAATGCTGTTAAGAAAGCATATACGCCTAACCTCGACAGGTATTTTAAAGAATACCCAAATACAAGACTGCGTTGTTCCGGCTTAGCTGTTGGTCTACCCGAGGGACAGATGGGTAATTCAGAGGTAGGCCATATGAATATTGGAGCCGGGAGAGTGGTATATCAGGAACTTACGAGGATTTCGAAGGAAATTGAGGATGGGGGCTTCTTCAATAACCCTGTACTGAAAGGCGCTATGGATAATGCCAGGGTCAATAATTCAAAACTTCACATAATGGGGCTGGTATCTCCCGGAGGTGTCCACAGTCATACAGAACACTTGTATGCTCTGCTTCGCATGGCTAAAGATAATGGGATTGAAAAGGTATATATTCATGCTTTCCTTGATGGAAGGGACACCCCTCCCCAGTCTGCTTCAGAATATATTGAAGATCTGGAACAAAAAATAAAGGAGATAGGTGTTGGAGAAATTGCTACTGTCTCAGGAAGATATTATGCGATGGATAGGGACAAAAGATGGGAGAGAGTAAAAAAAGCCTATGACGCTCTGGTTATGGGTATAGGTAGGGTATCATACGACCCCATCATGGCAGTCAAAACATCCTATGAAGAAGGGGTCAATGATGAATTTGTAGTGCCTACCGTTATAAAAAGAAACAATGAGATAACAGCCACTATAGATAAAAATGATTCAGTCATATTTTTTAATTTCAGAGCAGACAGGGCCAGGCAACTTTCTCATGTCCTGACTGATGAAGAATTTAACGGTTTTGATAGAGAAAAAGGCTATTTCTCAACATATTATGTCACCATGACTCAGTATGACGACACCTTAAAGAATGTACATGTGGCTTATCCACCAGAGGTATACATTAATACATTGGGCGAATATGTAAGCAAATTAGGATTGAATCAGCTCAGGATAGCTGAGACTGAAAAGTACGCCCATGTCACATTTTTCTTCAGCGGAGGCGTTGAAGAACCATATAAGGGAGAAGATAGGGTGCTTATACCTTCACCTAAGGTTGCAACCTACGACCTCAAACCGGAAATGAGTGCCTATGAGGTTACTGATGAAGTTATAAGGCGAATAGACAGCGGTATTTATAATCTTATAGTGCTGAATTATGCCAATTGCGATATGGTAGGCCATACCGGAATATTTGATGCGGCAGAAAAAGCTGTTGAAACAGTAGACAAATGCGTTGGCAAGGTTGTAGACAAGGTCCTATCTAAGGGTGGCAAGGCAATAATAACTGCAGACCATGGCAATGCCGAAAAAATGTGGGATGAGGAGACAAACGCACCACATACTGCGCATACGTCAAATCCAGTCCCGTTTATAGTTATTGGAGAAGACGACATCGAACTGAAAAATGATGGGCGATTGTGCGATATTGCACCTACTATTTTAGACATAATGGGTAAACCCATACCTCAAGAGATGACCGGACAAGACTTGATTATAAGGAAGGAGAGATAAAAATGTCAACAATAATGGATGTTCATGCCAGGGAAATACTGGATTCAAGAGGAAATCCAACAGTAGAGGTAGAGGTTCTTCTGGAGGATGGCATATCAGGAAGAGCAGCAGTACCATCCGGTGCTTCAACAGGTACCTTTGAGGCAGTGGAATTAAGAGACGGAGATAAGAAGCGTTATAACGGCAAGGGCGTATTAAAGGCTGTGGAGAATGTAAATGAAATAATCGCACCGGAACTGGTTGGGCTTGATGTGACGCAGCAGGTATATATTGATAAGCTCTTAAGGGAAATAGATGGTACGCCAAATAAGAGTAAGCTTGGCGCCAATGCAATACTGGGCGTGTCTTTAGCCTGTGCACGCGCGGCAGCCAATGAGCTTGACATACCGCTATACAGGTATTTTGGCGGATCAAATGCCAAGGTGCTGCCGGTACCGATGATGAATATATTAAATGGCGGCAAACATGCGGACAATAATGTAGATATACAGGAATTCATGATAATGCCTGTAGGGGCCAGGACTTTTGCTGAGGCTTTCAGGATAGGAGTGGAGGTTTTCCATTCATTAAAATTCGTGCTTAATTCAATGGGTTTATCTACAACAGTAGGTGATGAGGGAGGCTTTGCACCAAACCTGACATCCAATGAAGAAGCACTGAAGGTAATAGTTCAGGCCATAGAAAAGGCTGATTATAAACCCGGGGTGGATGTAGGACTGGCCCTGGATGTAGCTTCATCTGAACTTTATAAGGAAGATGGCAAATATCACTTCGAAGGTGAAGGTTTAGTAAGGAGCTCTGAAGAGTTGGTATCCTATTATGAGGATTTGATTTCCAGGTATCCAATTTTCTCTATAGAAGATGGAATGGCAGAGGAGGACTGGGATGGATGGAAATTACTGACGGATAGATTGGGCAAGAAAGTCCAGCTTGTTGGCGATGATTTGTTTGTTACAAATACAGAAAGGCTTGCTAAGGGGATTGAGCTCGGTGTAGCAAACTCAATACTTATTAAAGTAAATCAGATAGGTACCCTTACTGAGACACTGGAAGCAATAAAAATGGCAGAAAGGGCAGGATACACTGCTATAATTTCACACCGTTCCGGTGAAACCGAGGATACAACCATCTCTGATCTGGTGGTTGGTTTAAATACCGGTTTCATAAAGACAGGGGCCCCTTCCAGGACAGAGAGGGTTGCAAAATACAACCAGCTGTTAAGGATTGAAGAGGAACTTGGGGAAACAGCCGAATTCCTTGGTCTGGGAGCTTTCTACAACTTGAAACAGTGATAAAGGATACTATATTTTAAAAATAAGACATACATTTAGGTTCAAATATTTAAATAGTATGTAATAAAATGGGCCATAAATCCTTGATGGCCCATTTTATAGTTGTAAACTTAATTTTAATGTGCTAAAATATTGGTGTCAAGTTACGAATAAATAACTAGAAAGGTGGGATGACATTGGTTACAGTACTGAAAGTAATACACCTTATAATTGCTATCGTACTTACTTTGACAGTATTGCTGCAGTCTGCTAAAGAGTCAGGTGTACAGGGGATGGTGGCCGGTGGTGCCGAAAGCCTCTTTGGGAGAAATAGGGCCCGTACTCTTGATGCTGTTTTTGCCAGGATCACTACGGTAAGCGCCATAGCTTTTATTGTAACTTCGGTTGCTCTTACAATATTAATAAAATAATATATTAGATAAAGGAGGTTAAAAATGGGCTTTTTATACCTTGCTCCGGTTGCTGGTATTGTGGCCCTGATATTCGCATTTTATCAAGCCTCCCGGGTATTAAGAGAGGATCCTGGCAATGAAAGGATGCAGGAACTCTCTAATTTTATACATGAAGGTGCGATGGCATTTCTCTTCAGCGAATACAGGGTAATTGCAGTATTTATGATTGTAATGATTTTTGTTCTGGGATTTGTTATAAACTGGCTCACTGCTTTATGCTTTATTGTGGGAGGACTTTTTTCTGTTTTATCAGGGTACATAGGTATGAGTGTTGCCACCAGGGCAAATGCAAGGACAACCAATGCAGCTAAAAGCAGCATGAATAAGGCGCTTAATATAGCGTTTTCTGGCGGTTCTGTAATGGGGATGGCTGTTGTGGGGCTTGGCCTTCTTGGACTCAGTATACTGTATATAATTTTTAATGACCCGAATATAATTACAGGTTACAGCCTGGGCGCCAGCTCTATTGCTCTTTTTGCTAGGGTTGGTGGTGGCATATATACCAAGGCCGCTGATGTGGGTGCTGACCTTGTAGGAAAGGTAGAGGCTGGCATTCCAGAGGACGATCCGAGAAATCCAGCTGTTATTGCCGACAATGTAGGAGATAATGTGGGTGATGTGGCAGGTATGGGTGCTGACCTCTTTGAGTCTTATGTGGGGTCGATAGTATCAGCTATTACTATAGGTGCCCTGGTAATAAAAGATGTAAACTATGTCTTGTTCCCATTCTACATTGCAGGCATAGGCATCCTGGCTTCAATCATAGGCAGTATGTTTGTGAGAAGCGGGGAGGGCGGTAATCCGCAGAGGGCCCTGATGATGGGTACTTATGCCAGCAGCATTATAGTAATAATAGCTACATTCTTCCTCAGCAATTCAATGTTTGGGAGCCTGAATGCTCTCTGGGCAGTCATTTCCGGGCTTGTTGTAGGTGTGGCTATTGGCCAGATAACTGAATACTATACTTCTGCAGATTATAGTCCAGTAAAGCATATTGCCCAGCAGTCTGAAACAGGGCCTGCTACAACCATAATAAGTGGCCTGGCTGTTGGTATGACGTCTACTGCATTTCCTCTGATATTGATTGCGGTGGCTACAATACTGGCGTATAAGTTCATGGGAATATACGGGATAGCCCTTTCTGCGGTTGGAATGCTGGCTACTACAGGTATGACTGTATCAGTTGATTCTTATGGACCAATATCAGACAACGCTGGCGGCATAGCCGAGATGGCAGAACTGCCTGAAAGCGTAAGAAATATAACAGATAAACTGGACTCAGTAGGCAATACGACTGCAGCTATAGGCAAAGGGTATGCCATTGGTTCCGCAGCCCTAACAGCACTTGCATTATTTGTATCATATTCACAGGCTGTTGGGCTTAAAACTATAGACCTCTTAAATCCATATGTGATTGCAGGTCTATTCATCGGTGGCATGATGCCGTATCTCTTTGCATCAATGACTATGGAAGCAGTTGGCAAAGCAGCCTATAAAATGATAGAAGAGGTAAGACGTCAGTTTAAAGAAATACCTGGAATAATGGAGGGTAAGGCAAAACCTGAGTACGGGAAGTGTGTTGCGATAAGTACGGACGCAGCAATAAGAGAAATGATCGTACCAGGTCTGATTGCAGTCATAGTACCTATAGTAGTAGGTGTTGTACTGGGCAAAGAAGCTCTGGGTGGTCTTTTGGCCGGTGCTGTTACAACCGGCGTGCTGATAGCTATACAGATGGCCAACTCCGGTGGTGCCTGGGATAATGCCAAGAAATATATTGAGTCTGGTAACCATGGCGGTAAAGGGAGCGAAGCCCATAAGGCTGCTGTGGTCGGTGATACCGTAGGTGACCCGTTTAAAGATACTGCAGGACCATCCTTAAATATATTGATAAAATTAATGACAATAGTTTCGCTGGTTTTTGCACCACTTTTCTTATAAGCACCGAAAGGTGCTTTTTTTAAATTTGTAATTTGCACTTTATTTTATTATAATATTTGTAACATACTAATATGGAGGTCTGAAGATGAATAGGAAAGAAGCTTTACAAAAGGTACAGGAAAATGTATTTTCAAGAAATTTAATTGATCACATGATTGCCACCGAGGCTATAATGAGAGGCCTGGCTAGAAGACTTGGGCAGGACGAGGAAAAATGGGCCCTTACAGGGTTACTGCATGATATAGATTATGAGCAAACTGCAGATAATCCAGAGGCTCACAGCCTGATAGGAGCTGAAATGCTTGAGAAAATGGGTTTAGATGACGAATTGACATATGCTGTCAAGGTCCACAACGAAATCCATGGTCTGCCCAGGATAAGCCTGCTGGATAAGGCGCTTTATGCAGCAGATCCGCTTTCCGGCCTTATCACCGCCGTGGCCATGGTTATGCCATCAAAGAAACTGGAGGACGTAAAGGTTAGTTCGATAAAAAAGAAGTTTAAGGACAAAGCCTTTGCCAGGGGAGCCAACAGAGAACAGATACAGTCTTGTGAAGAGCTTGGGCTTACCATGGATGAATTTTTTGAAATAGCGTTAGAGGAGATGAAAAAAATAGCCGGCGAGATCGGCTTATAGAGTTTATGGGTATTAAAGATAAAATTCTTGATTATATGAACGGGGAGTCATATAGACCGCTGAGCATCAATGAGTTGATGAAATCTTTTGATATACACAAAAGCGAGAAACAGCAGATAGAAAAATTACTTAAAGAGCTGGAAAAAGAGGGGAAGATTGTAAAAAACAGCAAAGGATTCTATGGACTTCCACACCATATGGATATGCTCCCCGGGAAAATCCAGGGGAATGAAAAGGGTTTTGGATTTCTCATCAGGGACGATGGAGAAGCGGATATTTTTATATCCTCATCCAATATGAATGGCGCAATGAACGGGGACAGGGTCCTCGTAAAATTGATAAGCGACGGTGAAGAGGGCAAGAGACAGGAAGGAGAGGTTATAAGAATACTCAAGAGGGCTGTGACAAAGGTCATAGGTAGGTTTGAGTATAATAATAACTATGGATTTGTTGTGCCTGATGACAGGAGAATGTACTATGATGTATTCATACCAAGAGATGGCTTTAACGGGGCAAAACACGGCTATAAGGTAGTGGCTGAAATTACAAGATATCCAGAACCACGCAGAAACCCTGAAGGCCGCATTGTGGAAATATTGGGGAATGAAGATGACATCGAGACCGAGATGATGGCAATAATCAAGATGCATGACCTTGAGGTGGAGTTTCCTGAGAAGGTGATAAGGCAGGCTGAGGATATTGAAAATGAGGTTAAAGAAGAAGATATTGCAGGGAGACTTGACCTCCGGTATGAAAAAATTGTCACTATAGATGGGGAAGATGCCAAGGATTTTGATGATGCTGTTTCCATAAAAAAACTTGATAATGGCAACTATCTCCTGGGGGTGCATATTGCGGACGTATCTCACTATGTAAAAGAGAAGTCTGCTATTGATAAAGAAGCCAGGAAACGTGGCACCAGTGTATATATGCCAGGACATGTTATACCTATGCTTCCTTTCAAGCTGTCCGATGGCCTGTGCAGCCTTAGGCCGGGTGAGGTAAGGTTAACGTTAAGCTGCATTATGGAAATAGATTCAAAAGGCAATGTCGTGAGGTATGATATAAAAGAAAGTGCTATAAAGAGCAAAGAAAGGATGACTTATACCCAGGTCTATAAAATCCTTGAGGAAGAGGATAAAGACTTAATGACAAGATATGATTACCTTGTGGACGATTTCAAGCTCATGAAGGAATTAGCCCTTATATTGAATGATAAAAGGCTCAAAAGGGGCAGCATAGAATTTGAAATACCTGAAACTCAGGTATTGCTGGATGAAGATGGCTATCCTGTGGATATAACAAAACGAGAAAGGAATATAGCGCATCGCATTATAGAGGAATTTATGCTGGTATGCAATGAAACAATTGCTGAGCATGTATTCTGGCTGCATTATCCGTTTATATACAGGATTCATGAAAATCCAGATATAGAAAGACTGTTGAATTTTAATAAGTTTATCCATAATTTTGGCCTTAGCATAAAAGGCCTGGCCAGTGGAGAGGTGCACCCAAGGTCGCTTCAAGAACTCTTAAATAAGGTGAAAGATACGCCGGAGGAACTAGTAATAAGCACCCTTCTGCTGAGGTCTTTAAAACAGGCCAGGTATTCCCATGAACATGCCCCGCATTTTGCCCTGGCAGTAAAGTATTATACACATTTTACATCGCCAATAAGAAGGTATCCAGACCTTCAGATTCACAGGATTATTAAGGACATAATAAACGGCAGGATGGATGAAAAGAGAGTGAGATTCTATGAAAAGACCCTTGAAAAGATTGCCCAGGTAAGCTCAGAGATGGAGAGGGTGGCCCAGTCTGTAGAACGGGAATGTGATGACCTGGAAAAGGCAGTCTATATGAAAGATAAGATTGGTATGACCTTTGACGGAGTCATATCCAGTGTAACCAATTTCGGTTTCTTTGTAGAACTCCAGAACACTGTGGAGGGACTGGTCACTTTGAGCAGTCTGAAGGATGACTACTATCATTATATTAATGACCAGCATATTCTGATAGGGGAGCATACCAAAAAGATTTTCAACATTGGTGATAAGGTTAAGGTAACTGTATCTGCAGTAAATGTGTCAAGAAGGCAGATAGATTTTGTATTGGAAGATGAGTAAATATAATCCCTTGACAAAATGTTTAACCCTGTTATAATATAAATGCATGATAAGGGGGTAATCCATATAGAAGAAATCAAGATTATTGCCCAAAATAAAAAGGCATTTCATGATTATTTCATAGAAGAAACTTATGAGGCAGGTATCGTGCTTTCAGGTACGGAAGTAAAATCAATCCGCATGGGTAAGGTTAACATTCGGGACAGCTATGCGAAGATAGAAAACGGTGAGTTAGTCCTGTATGATATGCATATAAGTCCCTATGAAAAGGGCAATATCTTTAATAAAGACCCTTTGAGGCCCAGAAAGCTTCTTCTTCATAAAAGAGAAATATCCAAGCTAATAGGATATACCTCCAGAGAGGGCTTTACCATAGTACCGACGAAGGTATATCTGAAAAATGGCTTAGTTAAAGTAGAAATTGCTATAGCCAAAGGTAAAAAACTTTATGATAAAAGGGAAGCTATAGCAGAAAAGACTCTAAGAAGAGAGACAGAAAGAGAGTTTAAGGTTAAAAACCTCTATTAATATGGGGGCGTGCTGGTTTCGACGGGGGTAGCTTGAGATAGGAATAGCGGGTCGAGGTTCCATCAGCTCGTTAAACGGTGGGCATAAATATAAACGCAGACGATAATTTAGCTTTAGCTGCCTAATTTAAGGTAGCCGTCCACTTCAGGCATCCCGCCTCCTGAATGTTGGGCGTCGACGCGGCGGGGAACGGTTCTATCAAAGCTTTGAGATAGGATTGTATCTATGAAGCTAACCAATCTGGAATCCTGTCCCTGGGAGTCCGGTGCGGTGAATTCTAAATCAGGGACTGCACTCGGAGAAGTTCCTATCGGGGCACCTTCGGACAGGGGTTCAATTCCCCTCGCCTCCACCAACCTTATCACTGTCCATAAGATTAATTTTAAAAACGATATTTATTTTATCAGGATAGATTATTATCCTATCTACGAAATTTTTAATGACATCCCTCTTTTTTTCAGGTTCACCGGTCAGTAGAATTTCTTTTGATTTTTGGAAATAATTTATTATGGTTTCTTCAGTAACCCAAGAATAATCTGCATTATTCAATTCTACCAGCCGCTGCTGGTATTGAGTCAGTTCAATCTTATATTGGTCCATTCTTTGTCTTGTAAGATTTTTGTCAGCAGTGCCATCTTCTATGGCATCTAAAAGTTTGTTAACTCTGGTATTTATTCCTTTTATTTTATCTTCTATGTGTTTTTTTCACTAACTGCTTTCTCAGAATAAGTTGTTACATATCCCATAAGCTTTTCGGTAATCATTTCCATACTTGTATTGCTAAAAATATTTTCCTGACTTTGACACTTGCAGCCTCAAAAAACCACTTTAAGGACTTAGAAACCGCATGAAATCAAGACCAGCATCTTGAAAATTTTAAAAAGGTAAACGGCGTCACAAGGCATGAAGTCCTCTTAAACCTCGGTAGAAAGAATGAGATTGAAAATAACCCCATGTATCAAAAGCTTGCTAAAAAGCTTCTGGAACTTTCGGGGATAGAAGAACACATCTTCTATCAAAACTATAATCTCCTCAATATGAAAGTCGATGTAGTATTCTATGATGTAAC
>JASEJQ010000017.1 GCA_030016635.1 Thermoanaerobacteraceae bacterium
AGGTTGCATTTGATGCTCACTATCATTCTTTATTGGGTTCTTACACCACAATCACTTTTTTATTATAACATAAGAATAAAGATATTTTAACAATGTATTTAAAATAAAAAAGCGGGTTACCCCGCTAAGTAATTTTTATTTCTCAAATTTAAGAAACGACTACCTCTGAGATCATATTGTCAAGATTTAATATTGTGTTCGTCGGACATCTTGGTATACATGCGCCGCAGTTGGTACAACCATCGTAGTTTATTATGGCAAGGTCTTTATCCATCGTAATTACCTTCTCAGGACATTGCCTTACACATATGCTGCATGCTATGCACCCTACCTTGCATATCTGTCTTACCCTCTTCCCCTTGTCATGATTATTGCAGAATATAATAACTCTCTTGCTGATGTCGATTAGCTGAATGACATTCTTAGGACATACATCAACGCATACACCACATCCGGTACATTTTTCCTCGTCAGACTCTGCGATGCCCTCAGGCGTCACATGTATAGCATCAAATTGGCACGCCTTCTCACATGTGCCAAGGCCAAGGCACCCATACTCGCATTCCTTGTCACCGCCTGCCAGGGCATTGGCTGCTCTGCAGTCCTCTATGCCATGATATTTATATTTCTTTACTGCATTATTATCGGTACCCTTGCACATTACCCTTGCTATCTTCTTTTCTACCTTTCCTGCTTCTGTACCCATGATTGCAGCAAGGGCTTCTGCAACGGCCTGGCCACCAACAACACACTTATTGGTACCGGCTTTCCCCTCAGCTACCGCCTGAGCATAGGCATCACATGAAGCAAAGCCGCAGCCGCCATCATTAGCTCCTGGCAGCGCATCTCTAACCTTCTGCTGCAGTGGATTTACCTCCACATAGAACTTCTGAGAAGCATAGGCCAGTATGGCGCCAAACAGAAGACCCATACCACCCAGAACCAAAAGCGGATACAATATTTCCTGTAGCAATTTATTACCCCCTTATACGAGTCCTCTAAATCCTAAAAACGCCAGAGAAAGAAGCCCTGCACCTATTAATGCAGAAGGAAAGCCTTCCAAAGCCTTTGGGATAGGAGCCAATGCAAGTCTCTCCCTGATACCTGCATACGAAATCAAAGCAAACGCAAAACCCACAGATGAGCCAAAACCATTCACAACAGCCTCTATAAAATTATAAGGATTCTGTACGTTTAGAAGCGCCACTCCTAAAACTGCGCAGTTAGTAGTTATAAGCGGGAGATAAATTCCCAGGGCTTGATAAAGTGTTGGACTTGTTTTTTTAATTACCATCTCAACAAATTGCACCAGTGATGCAATAACAACTATAAAAGCTATTATCTGCAAATATTCCAAACCAAATGGAACAAGAATGTAATTATTAATTAAATAAGTGATTGCCGCAGTCATGGTCATGACAAATATAACAGCAATGCTCATCCCTGTAGCAGTTTCTACCTGTTTGGAGACTCCAAGGAATGGACATTCACCCAAAAATCTGGATAGCAGAAAGTTATTTACAAAAATAGAACTAACCAATATTAACAGCAGATTCGTCAACATTTACAGCCCTCCTTTTCTGAGCCCCTTTTCTTTTGGCAGATAAAGCCGTCATCATGTTAAAGAAACCTATTAGCAATCCTAACGTTAAAAAGGCTCCTGGTGGAAGCACCATCAACAGTACAGGTTGAAATGAATCAGGCATCACCTGGATTCCAAGGAATGTCCCATTACCAAGTATCTCTCTTACAGTACTGATAATTACCAACGCCAATGTAAAACCAAGTCCCATTCCTAATGAATCAAAAAACGTATTGATTACCGGATTTTTTGAGGCAAAACCCTCTGCTCTTGCCATTATTATACAGTTGACAACTATCAACGAAATATACAGCTTCAGTACATTATATAAGCTTAAAAAATAGGCATTCATAAGCATAGCAATTATAGTTGTAAATGTTGCAATACTTATAACAAAAATAGGCATTCTAATTTTCTCTGGTGTTATTTTTCTCAACGCAGATATTATCACAGTGGAACCAATCAAAACAAATGTAGTAGCAAGCCCCATAGCAATACCATTGGCTACAGCATTGGTTACAGCAAGGGTAGGACATAGACCTACAACCATTCTGAATGTAGGATTCTCTCTCCATAATCCACGTGTTAAGTCAACTAAATAACCCATAATTTTCACCTCCTACACGCTATTTATTTATCTTTTTAAATGTTTCAATTGCAGTTTGGACGCCATTCGTAACTGCAGTCGAAGTAATTGTTGCCCCTGTCAATGCCTCTACTTCCTCAGGACTTGAAACAGGTCTCTTGACCAATTTTAATTCCATATCAGCAGTCTTCCCTTTAAACTGACCCTGCCACTCAGGGTCCTGAGCTTTGGCACCAAGGCCCGGCGTCTCAGAATGATTGACTATGTTTATACCTGTCAGTTTGCCATCCTTTGTTATTCCAACTATTGTTTCAACAGGTCCACCATAGCCTTGCGGTGCCACCTTTATAACAAAGCCTAACACATTGCCATTATCCTTAGCCATATCCACTGTCTTTACTATCTCTTTTTCTTCGCCTTCTAAAAGTGGCTCCCATTCTGAAGCATCCATAGGGGCAAATTCTTTTGCTTCAGGGAAAGCTGCCATCTTGGCCTGATCCTCAGCGATTTTATTCTGTTCTGCAATAGGACCCTTTGTGATAGCATTTACATACCCCAAGGCCACACCGGCAACACCGGCAATCAGAAGAAGAATAAGACCGGTTACTATTATATCTTTTACTCCACCATTCTTAGGCAACTTTCTTCACCTCCCTGGTACCAAACACTCTTGGCATTGTATATCTGTCTATAAGAGGTGTTACCATGTTCATTAGCAGTATCGAGTAGGAAACACCCTCTGGATAACCTCCCCAGAGCCTTATGACACTGGTAAGAAGCCCGCAGCCTATACCCATTATTACCTGTCCCAACGGAGTAACCGGTGACGTGGGATAGTCTGTAGCCATAAAGAAAGCACCCAGAATGAGTCCTCCACCAAGTATATGATAAAGGAAAGGTCCTGTAAACATACCATTTGGCCCAAAAATCCATGTCATAACACCCACTGTAATAATAAATGAGAGTGGTATCCTTAAATTAATAACTTTTCTGTAAAGCAGGTACGCTGCACCAATCAGTAAAGCCAGCGCTGATGTTTCACCAATAGTACCGCCGATGTTACCCACAAACATTGTCCATAGATTAGGGAGCTGCGCGCCAGCTACCTCTGTCCCCTTTAATATGGCAAGAGGTGTAGCAGAGGATACCCCGTCCACGGCCCCCGGCACTGCCCAGGTTGTCATCTGTACAGGCCATGAAGCCAGGAGAAATGCTCTGGCCGCAAGAGCCGGGTTTACAAAGTTATTACCTATACCGCCAAAACACATTTTTACAATTGCTATAGCAAAAAATGAGCCTACAGCAGGAATCCACCATGATACAGTAGGAGGTACATTAAAAGCGACCAGCATTCCAGTAACGACCGCGCTGAAATCATCTATGGTAATCTCTTTGTGCAGCAGGACCTCAATAACATACTCTGTAAGAACCGCTGCAGCAACCGATATGATTGTCAAAAGCAGTGCTCTCATGCCAAAAAATATTGTACCAGCAATTAATGCCGGTATTAAAGCTATAACAACATCAAGCATTATGCGCTCTATCTTGAATTCAGAACGAAAATGTGGTGACGATGTGACAAGAAATTGATTATCCATTCAATACCCCCCTTAAGCCTGTTTTCTTCTTTTGGCCAGTATTTCTCTTTTAGCCTGTCTTATGGATTCTACAAGCGGTCTCTTGCACGGGCAGATATATGAACAGCAACCGCATTCAATACAATCCAGGGCATGGTATTTTTCTGCAGTGTCAAAATCATCGTTTAATGAATACATGCTTATAAATAACGGCATTAAGTTCATAGGACATACGTCCACGCACTTAGCACACTTTGTACACGGCCTTACTTTTTCTGGCTTTGTCATATCATCAGGAAGTATGAGCACACCGGATGTACCTTTTATTGCAGGTATCTCCAGAGTGAACTGAGCAATGCCCATCATAGGTCCGCCGGTAATTAGTTTACCTGGATTGCCATTAAAACCGCCGCAGTATTCTATCATATCTTTTAACATTGTCCCGATCCTCACAAGGAGGTTCTTAGGATTTTTAACGGCCTGGCCGGTTATCGTAACTACCCTTTCCACGAGTGGCATTCCTTGCTGTATAGCTCTGGCTATAGAATATGCTGTGCCTACATTGTCAACCACAACACCAACGTCTGCAGGAAGCCCACCCGAAGGTACCTCCCTTCCTGTTACAGCCTTTATCAGCTGTTTTTCACCGCCTTGTGGATATTTTGTAGCCAGCCTTACAACTTCAACACCTTCTGCCCCTGCTGTCGCCTTCTCCATTGCCTCTATAGCGTCTGGCTTGTTTACCTCAATAGCTATAAATCCATTCTTAACATTTAAAGCCTTGAGGATAGCCTTCAGTCCAAAAACAATCTCCTCTGGATGTTCTACCATTAGCCGATGGTCACATGTGAGATACGGCTCACACTCAGCACCATTTATTATCACTGTGTCTACCTTTTTGTCAGGAGGAGGCGATAATTTCACGTGTGTCGGGAATGCAGCTCCGCCCATGCCTGCTATCCCGGCCTCTTTGATTATGTTTTTGATATCATCTGAAGTCAGGCTTTCCAGATTTCCCTTGGGCTTTATACTCTCATCTAAAGTATCCAGGTTATCGTTTTCAATCACAACGGCGTTGACAAATCTGCCGGAAGGATGCAGTCTGGGTTCTATTGCCTTTACCTTACCAGAAACACTGGAATGTACCGGTACAGAAACAAAACCTTTTGCTTCTCCGATCTTCTGACCCAGTTTTACCTCATCCCCAACCTTGACAAGAGGCTCACAGGGTGCACCTGCATGCTGCGAAAGCGGTATTATAACCTCTTTAGGTACAGGCATGACCTCTATAGGCAAGCGGTTTGTGAGCTCTTTATTATATTGAGGATGAACACCGCCTTTAAAAGTCAGTATCTGAACGCTCATCTAATCTTATCACTCCTTTAATTTTAAATGGACTTCTTATTATTCTACATAGAACGCCAAAAATCCTGTTTGTTAAAATTTTAATTATTATATCTTGAGCACTGTATACAGATATATTTTAACATAAAGTTTATCCATATGAAAGTTCAATTTAAAAATTATACAATTCAATATCCTCAAGTCTTAGCATTAACATCTTATACAGGTTTAATGATTTATATATTACTTCCTGTATAATGTAAAAAGACTTGTCATCATTCAGCATAATAGAAATCTCCAGCTTCCCCAGGGCTTCTTTCTGTAATCTCACAAAGTCTTCAATTTCCGTTAGTTCATTATTCTCAAAGGTCATGCTTTCTAACACGTTATTTATGTTCTCTACCCTTTTTAAAAGGTCCGCCAAATTGTTTCCACTATCACTACCATTAATTATATGTAGACTTAGTTCACTTTCTTTATCAATTATTGAAATAATATCTCTGATGCATTTGTTTAATGATTCAATCATATTTTTATTATTTTTGAGGTATGCAACAGTGATGCTGCCTGCCCTTTGTTCTTCTACTTTTGTTTCTATCCCCTTCGAAGTCAAAAAATTTTCTACTGTAGAGGTTTCTTCCTTTGAAAGTGTACAGGCTATCAATCCGTCTTCATTCAGAAGGTATAAATCTGGAAATATTTCAGGTTCGTTTATATAGATTTCATAATAAATAAGTGGACTTATTTCGTAACTATCTATAGCATCAGCAGATGCAGGTTCAAGCCTCTTATATAGCGGAGTAACAATTTTATATAATAGTTGTTGTGATAAATAAAATGATAAAATCGGTAGAACTAATATGAAAAGCAATAAAATCAAGCTCAATCTTAATCTCTGTCTTTTGTTAACGGCTGCTCTTTTTATTCTCATGAATATCCCCCAATATTTTGTATTTATGGTATATATTGTAAAATAAAATGATAAAAAAATAAAGGGTATTAACCCTTATTTTTGTCCTGATTTTATTATTCTACCCGTATTTTTATACCTGTCTTTTTGAGATAATATTTTTTTCCTTATCCGTATAGATTGAGGTGTAACCTCCATCAATTCGTCCTCTGCTAAAAAGTCAAGGGCCTCCTCCAAACTTAAAATCCTTGGAGTAGTTAACCTTATTGCCTCGTCAGCGGTAGCTGACCTGAGATTGGTAAGATGTTTCTTTTTACACACATTTACATCAATGTCCTCTTCCCGGCTGTTTTCACCAACTACCATACCCTCATATACTTCTACGCCAGGGCTAATAAAAAGTTCTCCTCTTTCCTGAGCATTATTAAGACCATATGTGGTGGTGGTACCTGTCTCTGAAGCAACTAAAGAACCACGGTTTCTTTCCTTGATATCTCCTTTATATGGCTGGTATTCTAAAAACAGATGATTCATTATGCCATTTCCCTTGGTATCTGTCAAGAAATCCGCTCTGTACCCCATTAGACCTCTTGAGGGTATATTAAACTCCAGCCTTACAGAGCCTCTATCATTGGGTACCATGTTTACAAGTTCTGCCTTTCTTGGGCCCAGTTTTTCCATGATAATTCCCATATATTCTTCGGGGACATCTATGATAAGAGTCTCTACAGGTTCATATTTTTTGCCGTTTATAATCTTATATATAACCTCGGGTTTCGACACCTGAAACTCGTATCCTTCTCTTCGCATAGTCTCTATAAGTATAGATAAATGCAGTTCTCCTCTCCCGGATACCTTAAATGTATCAGGTGTATCTGTCTCCTCCACCTTCAGCGATACATTTGTCTCAAGTTCCTTATACAGCCTTTCTCTCAGATGTCTTGAGGTAACATACTGGCCCTCTTTACCCGCAAAAGGGCTGTTGTTGGTAGAGAAGTTCATTGAAATGGTAGGCTCCTCTATCTCTACAAAACTTACAGATTCAGGGAAATCAACATCAGCTATTGTCTCTCCAATCTCTATGTCGGAGATTCCGGATACTGCAATAATATCTCCCATAAGGGCTTCATTGCTTTCTACCCTCTTTAATGCCTCATACTGATATACTATGCCTGCTTTCCCCTTTTGAACAGAGCCGTCCTTTTTTACAATGCTTACCTGCTGCCCGCCAGTTATTTTGCCCCTTATTATCCTGCCTATAGCCAGCCTTCCCACATAGTCGTCATAATCCAAATTGGTAACCAAGAATTGAAGTGGTGCATCAATTTCTCCTTCAGGTGCCGGTATACTCTCTATTATAGTATCAAAAAGTGGCTTTAAATTATTGCTTTCATCCTTGAGGTCATACTTGGCTACAGCCTCTCGCGCCGATGTATAAACTATAGGAAATTCTAACTGTTCTTCTGATGCACCAAGCTCAATAAAGAGATTGAGGACCTCGTCAATCACCTCGTACGGTCTGGCATCAGGTCTATCGATTTTATTTATAACCACGATGGGCTTTAAATTTAGGGAAAGAGCCTTACCAAGGACAAAACGTGTTTGAGGCATGGGACCCTCGCTGGCGTCTACGAGCAGCAGCACACCATCCACCATTTTAAGAACCCTTTCCACTTCACCCCCAAAATCAGCATGTCCCGGCGTATCTACAATATTTATCTTAGTATTGTTATATCTAACTGCAGTGTTCTTCGCCAGTATGGTTATTCCTCTCTCTCTTTCCAGCTCGTTGGAATCCATAATCCTTTCATCTACTTTTTGATTCTCTCGAAATATGCCGCTCTGTTTCAGCATACCGTCTACCAGTGTAGTCTTCCCATGGTCTACATGGGCTATAATTGCTATATTCCTAATATCATTTCTTTTCATAGTATATTCCCCTTCCAAACAAAAAATGGATACGATCCGTACCCATTTATTAATCAGTATTTAATTATATACCAACAACTCGTCTCTGTCAATAAATCGCATTATTTTACACGCCTTGCAGCAGCATAATGCTCATTATAATATCCTGTGAGCAGAGTATCTATGCGAACCTCCCCACCGCCTGATGAACTATGAATAAAATTGCCCTCTCCAATATATATCCCGGCATGGTTTATTTTCTTTGACCCTAAGGTCTTAAAGAAAACGAGATCGCCCACTTCTAAATTGCTCTTATCGACAGCTTCACCGGTCTCTGACTGTTCAAATGCTGTCCTTGGCAGTTCAATACCAAAGTTTTTGTAAATATATGAGGTAAATCCCGAACAATCAAATCCTTTAGGGGACGAACCACCATATACATACTTGACTCCTAAAAACCTTTTAGCAAAATCTACAATGTCTCTCAAACCGCCACTTCTTGAGATATCTTCCTCTCTGAGTGAAACATAAGATGCACTCATCCATCCTTCTGTACCATCCGAAAGCCTTATTTGATACCAACCGTCAGTCTTTCCCAATACCATAATAATATTATTGATATCTACCTGAGTAATAACTTTTGATTCCAGGCCGGGATTTTCCCTTAAATTGACGTCATCACCAGTAACTATTCCTTTTGGAAATTCATCTGCAAGAACAGGGTTAAAAAAGCCTGAAAGCATAAGCGACGTGGACAGTACAGAAGCCCCCACAATAAGTTTACCATAAGTCTTCATTAGCTTTCTCCCTTCCCATGCCTCCGAGGTTAGTTGTCGGGTTTGGGACGAAGGTATCCCTACCATCAATAAATGATGGATTCACCCCATTTTTAATCCCCCGTACCTTTTAGAAGGACTCGGCAATCATAGATAAATATGTATTGTATCAGGATATAAAAATGGTGCCGAGAGCGGGACTCGAACCCGCATGAGGAATCCCTCACTACCCCCTCAAAGTAGCGTGTCTGCCAATTCCACCATCTCGGCACATTCAACGTTACCTATTATAATATAAGTTTGTAGGCAAGTCAATATAGTATTTATAACATTTTTATCAGTTTAGGGTTTTCAATTATACCTGGTATCCTTCCTCTCTTAGCTATTGGAGCACCATTTACTTCTTTAATATCCATAGTCATATCAATAGGTCTGGCATCTGAAATAAAACTACCTACTCCAAATGCATCAACCCCTGCATCTGCAAGCTCAGATATCTTTTCAGGATATAAACCACCAGAAACTATAATCTTTACATTCTTATATCCTTTCTGGTCAAGTCTCGCCCTAAGCTCTTTTATAAGCTCGGTAGTTACTCCGCCCCTTTCACTTGGTGTATCCACTCTTATTCCATATAGCTTATCTCCCAATAGTTCTGCAACCCTGAGGGCCTCTTCCGCTTCATCTTTAAATGTATCAATAAGTATTGTCCTATTTTCATCAGGTTTTGATATTTCATCATATGCTTTAGCTACAGTCAATGTGTCACCAGCAATCAAAAAAGCTGCATGAGGCACTGTACCGGTTGGATCTTTACCAAATAACCTTGCTCCAAGGATGCAGCTCGCATTATCAGCTCCTCCAACCAGTGCAGCCCTTTCCATCACAGGGGCAACAGATGGGTGTACATGCCTTGCACCAAAACATAATAATGGCTTCCCTTTACATGCGTCTTTGGCTTTTCTTGCTGCTGTTGCCCAGGCACACGAGCTGGCAAGTATGCCAAGTATTACAGTTTCGTATATGCCAAACTCTGAATAAGGGCCCTTAATTCTTACCAGTGTATCCTTGGGTGAAAAGGTCTCGCCCTCTTTCAATGCCCAGACTTCAATATTTCTATCCTTTAAAACATTTAGTGCTTCTGTTATTCCGGCGAATATCCCTTCCTCTCTTGCAAAAATCTCTGCAGTGACCGGAGTATTTTCGATGTTGAGATGGGACAATATATCCATAGTCCTCAAGAAATAGATATCCGTGGTCTTTCCTTCCAGTATTTCTTCATGTGTTGCAGAAAACAATTTCCTGTCTGGTTCTATTTTTACTCTGTCAAGGTCTTTTAGGCTTTTCATTTGTTTCATTTATACTGATACCTTCTTTCTTTTGCTCTTTATAAAGTCTTGTGTACATTTTATAGTTTCTTGTAATTTTTTCTATATAATCCCGCGTTTCCTTAAATGGGATATCGCTTAGTTCTTTCCCGTCTTTGCTATACTTTGTGTTATTTAGCCATTTAAGCACATTACCACTGCCGGCATTATATGCTGCAAGTACAAGGACCGGGTCTTTAAATTCCTGATTCAGGTTATTTAAATACCAGCACCCAAATCTGATATTTGTTTCAGGGGCGTAGAGAATATTGTTGCTATATCTATTTATACCAAGATTTTTCGCAATCCATTCCCCTGTATCAGGATGTATCTGCATGAGACCAACGGCTCCTCTAATTGAGACAGCTTCTGGATTAAAGTTGCTTTCTGCTTTTATTACAGCCAATACAAGGTATGGGTCAATGCCGTACTCATCCGCATATTTTTCTACTATATCCATGTATTTTAGTGGATACCTGAACCTTAATATAGTGTCGTAAATCTTTAATGAGACGGGTATAGTTAGTGCTAAAATTAAAAAGATTATTATAATAAACACCCATTTACGAGGAATAAAGATCAATGAATTATACCCCCACAACAGCAAATACCATATATCATAATTCTATGTAAAATCTATTCAGTTATTCTCCATAATCACCCTTTCCCAAAGTTTGCTTACCTGGTTTCTAATATATCCTATGTCTTTACTGTTGTCAATTACGTAGTCAGCATATTTAACTTTTTCACTTAATGGCATCTGGACACGAATACGGTTTATGGCATTTTCATAGGACAGCTTGTCCCTCTCTATAAGTCTCTTTATCTGCATGTCTTTATCCACTGATACTACCCATATTTCATCCACCATGCTTTGTAAACCCATCTCAACCAGTATTGCAGCATCTAGTACTACTGCCTTTTCTTTGCCTTTCTTTTTCTCTTTTTCAATAATCTCTGTAATCCTCTTGATAATTCTTGGGTGAGTTATCGCATTGAGTTTATCCAGCTTCTCTTTATCCGCAAAGACTATATTGCCCAGTTTTTTTCTGTCAATTTCTCCGTTGGGAAGCAGTATATCGCTGCCAAAGTAATCTACTATCTCTTTCCATGCTTCGCTTCCTTTTTTGATTATCTCTCTGGATATTTCATCGGCATCTATTATATAAGCACCTAATCCTTTTAATATATTTGACACTGTACTCTTGCCGCTGGCAATTCCTCCCGTAAGACCTATTACTTTCATAACATCACCTCATTTGGCATCATACCAGTTTTTGCCATAATTAACCTCAGCAATGAGGGGCACCTTTAATAAAAGGGCATTTTCCATCTCTTGCTTCACAATTTGCATTATCTCTTCCAGTTCATTTTTTATTACGTCAAAAATGAGCTCATCATGAACCTGAAGTATTAGCCTGGACTTATAGTCTTCTATCCTTCGATGCACATTTACCATGGCTATTTTTATAATATCTGCAGCACTTCCCTGTATTGGAGTGTTCATTGCAATGCGTTCCCCAAATAACCGTATATTTCTGTTTTTCGAGGTTATCTCTGGAATGTAGCGCCTTCTGTTCATGATGGTTGTAACATAGCCTACCTCCTTGGCTTTTTTTACACACTCGTCCAGATATTCTTTTACCCTGGGATATCTTTTAAAGTAATTTTTGATATATTCTGATGCCACCTCTCTTGGTATCCTGAGGTCTCGGGCCAGGCCAAAATCACTAATACCATATACAATTCCAAAGTTTACAGCCTTGGCACTCCTCCTCATTTCCGAAGTCACCTTATCCAGAGGCACATTGAAGACCTCTGAGGCGGTCCTTGTATGTATGTCTTCCCCGGAAATAAATGAATTTATCAGGTTTTCATCCCCGGATAAATGGGCTAATACCCTGAGCTCTATTTGAGAATAGTCTGCAGAAAGTATCATGTGGTCATCATCAGAGGGAATAAATACCCTTCTTATCTGTCTGCCCATATCTGTCCTTATAGGGATATTCTGCAGGTTCGGCTCGGTACTGCTTATCCTGCCGGTGGCAGTCACAGTCTGATTGAAACTGGTATGTATCTTCTCGCTTTTCTCTGTAAGTTTTATAAATCCATCAATATAAGTGGACTTTAATTTCGATATCTGCCTGTATTCCAGTATTCTGGCTACTATATCATGCTGAGATGCCAGCTCCTCCAGGACTTCGGCATCTGTAGAGTATCCTGTTTTGGTCTTTTTAATCACCGGAAGGTTGAGCTTTTCAAAAAGTATGTGAGAAAGCTGCTTCGGTGAATTAATGTTGAACTCCTCTCCAGCAAGTCTGTAAATTTCTTCTGTAATTCTGGATAGCTGCTCAGTAAATTCTTTATCCAGCCTTAAAAGTTCGTCCCTATCTATATTAAAGCCCGTGCACTCCATATCAGCCAGAACTATAATCAGAGGCATTTCTATTTCATTGAACAGCCTGTCCATAAAAAGTTCGTCAAGCCTCTCCTTCATGAGAGCTTCTGATTCATTTATGACCTCTGCTTCTTCTCCAAGAAGCTGGTTTAGAGTTTCTTCATCTATCTCATGAAAATCTACCCTATTTCTTCCCTTGCCAAAGATTGAGTCATCCAATATATCTTTGTTTAGAAAATCTTTTGCTATCTGTCTTATGGTATATTCAGATTCAGTTGCATTTAAAAGATATGCTGCAATGGCGGAGTCAAAGCTTATATTTTCCGGCCTAAAGCCTTTACTTATAGAAAGATTCAAAAGTCCTTTTAAATCGTGTCCAAGCTTCTTTACACTGCCGTCGGACAGAAGCTTATAAAGAACATCCCTCATCCTTTCATCAAGCCTGTATAGGGGC
Source organism: Thermoanaerobacteraceae bacterium (assembly GCA_030016635.1). Lineage (GTDB taxonomy): Bacteria > Bacillota > Thermoanaerobacteria > Thermoanaerobacterales > UBA4877 > JASEJQ01. The sequence goes on from JASEJQ010000017.1 coordinate 12,903, forward strand.
AAAAAAACCGTCTCATGTCTTTGATTGCTGAGGGCTGCCATGGCCAGGCCGCCATCGTAAATCCTGTAACTTATGGCTATCCTTTCAACACCCTTTGTGTATTCATTAAAATCATCCACGTTATCTATTGTCTTGTAAACAACCTTATCTACAACTATTCTGGCATCCTCTGCCGGTATTTTATTTAACAAAGACTTAAACTCCAGCTCTTCAAAAATATGCCTGATTTTATCATTGTCCGGTCCCTTAACAGCATATTCACCTATATCAAAGTCCAGCGGTATATCCCTGACTATGGTGGAGAGCCTCTTACTCAACAATGCCCTGTCCATATTTTCTGCAATTGATTCCCTAACCCTTTTATTTTTAACCTTCTCAACATTTTCAATGACTTTATCAATTGAGCCATATTCTTTTATAAGTTCAAGGGCTGTCTTTTCACCTATGCCAGGTACTCCAGGTATGTTGTCGGATTTATCACCCATTAATCCCTTAAGGTCTATGAACTCTTCAGGCGTAATACCATATTTCTCTTTGAACAGGTCAAGGTCATATACCTCCACATCTGTCATGCCCTTTTTGTTCAGTATAACTCTCGTTTTTTCAGAAACCAGCTGCAATGAATCCTTATCACCTGTAACTATGTACGTCTCATATCCATTTTCTTCTGCTATCCTGGACACCGTACCCAGTATATCGTCAGCTTCGAAACCAGGCATTTCTATTATTTTGATATTTAATGCAGATAATATATCATGCAGAATGGGTATTTGACTGGATAATTCATCAGGCATTTTTTCTCTCGTGGCCTTATAGGCATCATACTCCTTATGACGGAACGTAGGGGCTTTTACGTCAAACGCTACTGCGATATAGTCTGGTTTGTAGTCGTCTATCACTTTAAAAAGCATTGTCATAAATCCATATACTGCATTCGTCCTTATACCCTTACTGTTCATAAGAGGGGGAAGGGCAAAAAAAGCCCGGTACAGCACACTGCTTCCGTCTATAAGCATCAATCGTTTCAATGATTTCCACCACCCAAAATATTATTATCTTTATTATACTATAAAAATAAGCGGTCAATACCGCTTAATTTGTATAATACCATATCTGGAACTGATTTCATAGTTGAATTTAAAGATATCCGAAAGCTCTTTTATTCCCATATATGAGATGCCATTTAAAATCACCGGTGATACTGGCTGATTGTCAATACTTACCGTATTTGTTGCCTCATCCCATTTAACCTCATATCCAAGATATTCTCCAAGGGATTTTAGTGGCAGTTTTATATCCCGGCTATCATAGTTGGCATAATATACCTGTGAAACATATTTCCCATTCAAGAAGACCATATCATTTTTAATATCTATTATTTGCGCACTCTGGTCCAGCTCATAATCTAAATTTAATAAATCAAGCAGATGAATAAGATTTACATATATCCTGTTCTTATTTACATACTCGATACCTTCCCCATTTATAGACATTATGCCCGTATCCAGATTCAGGAGATAGTCTATTCCAAAAATACTTTTTAAAGCATCAGCAGATAGATATACAGCCTCATTATCTGCTAAAATATCGGCCGAGAGGTATTTGTCTCCTTTAGTCAATACCCAGCCGTCTGAATAAAAAGCAGCTTTCTTTTTATAATTAGTGAAAATATGTTTAAATCTTTCCTCATCTATGGTCAGGCCCATTTCAATTAACTTTGACCTTATTTTTTCTTCTGTATTTACTCCTCGACCGTATATATCCGGGTATACCTCCAGAACCTTTTTTTCACCATTGCTTATCTCAAACATGGTTTGATAGGTTATTGTGATTGGCATGCCTACCTCAACCATCTCATAAAGCTCCTCTACATCGCTGTTGTACATACGCACGCATCCCAGCGAAGCCATTGTGCCTATGGATTTTGGATTGTTATTCCCATGGATGCCATAGCCGGGATAAAAGTTTATCCAGCGGTGGCCAAGAGGGTTATTTTTGCCGGGAAGAACAGGCTTGCCGCCATCAGGAGGATACCATGTGGGATCTTTAACCTTGACTTTAACATTATAACTTCCGTCTGGAGTATTGGTCAGTGCCTTGCCTATAGCTACCGGATAGTCCCTGTGTACATCTCCCTTATCAAAATGCAGGGCGAGACTGGGAAGATTTATGGTAATTCCATCACCGGGTGCAGCAGCCCCTGCAGTACAAGTTGAAAATACAAGTAATAAAATTATTCCAATAAATAATAACCTCTTCATACAAAGTCCCCTTTTAATAGCATTTCTTTATATGCTTATTAAAAAGGGATTACTATTATGACGCATTTAATTAATTTTAACCAAAATTTAACCTTACTGCAAATAGTCAATTATATACATGGCCATAACATCCCGGCATCTGGGCGCTCGTCTTGATACACTACGGATTCGTGTCTGTATTCCGCCAGGTGCGCCTCCATTCGGCGTCCTGCCTCAGCGTCGGCTCATCTGGCGTCCATGCCAGATGTCCTGGCTATATTTGCTACTCATCAAGAGTATCATAGACTCGCTTTAAGGCTGCCTTTGGATGTTGTATGCCATGTCTGGTTAGTTATTGCAACTGAGTCAGATTTAACCTCTTGATATAATGATCGTATGCATTTTTTACTTCGTCGATATTATCTCCACCGAACTTATCCAGAAATGCTACTGCTATCTCCCACGCCACGACAGCTTTAAGCACTACAGATGCGGCAGGTACAGCGCAGACGTCACTTCTCTCCACCTGTGCCCTTACGGGCATCTTTGTATGAATGTCTACACTGTTTAATGGTCTTAGAAGGGTAGGTATCGGCTTTAAGGCACATCTTATAACTATATTCTCACCATTGGATATGCCGCCCTCTATCCCACCAGCATTATTGGTCTTTCTGTAAAATCCACTTTCACCGTGGAAAATCTCGTCATGGACCTCACTTCCATATCTCTTGGCAGCTTCAAACCCCATGCCAATTTCCACACCCTTGACGGACTGCACGCTCATACACGCTGCCGAGAGACGTGTGTCCAGCCTTTTATCCCACATAGTATGGCTTCCCAATCCTGCTGGTACATTCATAGCCACAATCCGCACCACTCCACCCACCGTATCGCCAGATTCTTTAGCCTTATCTATCTCTGATATCATTTTCTTTTCAGTCTCTCTATCTCCACACCTTAAGAGAGAAGCATCGACATTGTTCCAGAAAGCCTCATCCATATTGTCCGGAACGGAGACAGCATGTCCTATGCTTACAACGTGAGATTTTACCTCAATATGAAATAATTTTAAAAGTTCCATGGCAATGCCGCCTATGGCAGTCCTGATGGCAGTCTCTCTTGCACTTGCCCTTTCCAGTATATTCCTTGCATCATCAAAACCAAACTTCAGCATACCGGCAAGATCGGCATGGCCTGGCCTGGGCACTGTAACCTCTTTCCCTTCCTTTATTTCTCCCAAAGGGTCTATATACTCTTTCCAATTCTCATAGTCCCTGTTTTCTATCATCAATCCGATAGGCCCGCCTGTGGTTATTTTCCCTCTTACCCCGGATAGTATTGTAGCACTGTCATTTTCTATCTCCATCCTCTTGCCTCTTCCATATACATTCTGCCTCTCACTTAGAAGCTTATTAACGCTCTCTATATTTATTTCTATGCCAGCAGGCATACCATCAATTATACCCACATAGCATCTGCCATGAGATTCCCCTGCGTCCAAAAATCTCAACATGATTTTTGCCCCCAAAAATACCTTGAAAAATATTACGGTTTATGTTATCATATCATACGTAATGTGCCGAAGTGGTGGAATTGGCAGACGCGCTGGACTCAAAATCCAGTAGGGCTCACACCCTGTGCGGGTTCGACTCCCGCCTTCGGCACCATTTTTATATCTTTATAAGCTGTTCCATATCCAGGACAAATACTGTGGCACCTCCTATAGTCACTTCCATAGGATAGGAAAGATACACTTCACCTGCTCCACCCATAATAGGTGGTGTTATGAGCTGTTTTCTGCTTTTGCATATATTCTCTATACAGTCTAAAGACTCTTGCAGACGCTCATCTTCCAGCCCCATAATCAGAGTTGTGTTGCCAGCTCTTAAAAAGCCTCCAGTTGTAGCAAGTTTTGTAAATTGAAAACCTGGCCTGGTAAGCTTCTGCATCAGTTCACCTGCATCTTCATCCTGTACAATTGCAATTAATAACTTCATTAGCAGCACCTCCTTTAATCTCTATACCAAAATTATACTTAAAAAATGAATATATTACCAGCAATTTTAAACTAAATTTAACTTTTTTTATGCCTGCTTTTCTTATACAATGTATATGTAAACATCATAAGGGGGATACATAAATGAAGAGAACAGGCATTGCAAACATAATATTTTTATTGGTTTTAATAATCTCTGGTGTACTTTTTTCATTAAAGGGATATTCGCCCACCAGTGCCTATGAAAACAGCCAGCCTTCCTATCAGGAGCTGATTGAAGAGAAGCTGGCTATTCATAAAGCAGACAGAGATGAAGCTATCCAGAAACTGAAAGAGTGGGAGGAAAAAGACAAAGTCTTAAAGGAAGAACTGAAAGAATACTATGTACCCCTTCCTAAGGACGAACTTCCCAAACCCAATCCGCCTGTAGTTAAAGGCATATATGTTACGGGAGACACAGCAGGAAGCACGAAAAATATTGAACATCTTATTGACCTGCTGGACAATTCTGAGCTGAACACAATGGTCATTGATGTAAAAGATGATAACGGCCTTATGAGTTATAAAAGCAATATACAGATTGTAGATGATGTGGAGGCAAACAGGCATGTGCGGATAAGGGACATTCAGTCATTTATTAAGACCTTAGAAGACCACAATATATACCCAATAGCACGAATAGTGACTTTTAAAGACCGCAACCTGTCAGAGCATCGACCAGACTTGTCTATACAGAAAAAAACCGGAGGGATATGGCGCGACAGAAAGGGAGTATCATGGGTCAATCCATATGACAAACGAGTATGGGATTATACTATAGCTGTAGCTAAAGAGGCTGCTTTAAATGGTTTTAAAGAAATACAATTTGACTATGTCCGTTTCCCTGAAAACGGTGCAAGGGTAGACGCCGAAGCTTTCCTCCCCGGTCAAAACGGAAAGTCTAAAGACGACTGCATAGCAGAGTTTCTGTCCTACGCCAGGGAACAGCTGAAAGATTACAATGTTATTATATCTGCCGATGTTTTTGGACTTACTACCAGTGTAGAGGATGATATGAACATAGGGCAAAAATGGGAAAAAATATCCCCTGTTGTGGACTATATAAGCCCGATGATATATCCTTCCCACTACTATGCAGGCAACTATGGGTTTGATAATCCCAACGCTCATCCTTATGAGGTTGTAGATAAGGCAATAAAAGATGCCTTTAAAAAGAATGAAAGCTTAGAAAAGAAAGCTATTATACGTCCATGGATACAGGACTTCACCCTTGGCAAGCCAAAATATACAGGAGAAGATGTATTAAAGCAAATAAAGGCTCTGAATGACAATGGAATAGAGGGTTATATGCTCTGGAATGCTGGTAATAAATATTCAGAGGATGTCCTTATAAAATGAAGACCATATAAAATTTATTAAAAACAAAGCCACCATGACGGTGGCTTTGTTTTACCTGAGCCTACTTCTCTTCACCTTCCAGAATAATACAGTCCACAGGACATACACTGACGCATGTTGCCTCCTCAGTGCACTTTGCTGGATCTATTACGTATACAAAATCCTCAGTAGCTGAAATAGCATTTTCAGGGCACTCTGGCTCACAAGCACCACACCCGATGCACTCTTCTGCTATAATTTTATATGCCATTTTTTCACCCCCTCGCATATCAAAAAACTTCAACTATATTTTAGCATAATTTTTCCCTTTGAAAAGGGTATATCTAAAATTTTATCTAAAAATATCTCTGAAGACTTATCCCGGTGAAATCAATCCTAAAATTTGTTATAATATGTGACGAGGAGGCGACAGTATTGATTGACTATCACATACATACCCAGTTTTCAAAAGACTCAAAGTTGACTATGGAAGATGTCTGCAAGCAGGCAATTGAAATGGGCCTGCAAGAAATTTGTTTTACTGACCACTGGGACCTAAACCCTTCTGGCGAGTATTTTGATTTTGACTTAAACTATCAAAGCTATACCATGGAGTATATAAGATGCTCAGAAATGTATGGGGATAAAATTAAAATTAAGAAGGGATTAGAAATAGGTCTCCAATCCCATCTATTGGATAAGATAGACAAATTATTAAAAGATAAAAACTTTGATTTTATCCTCGGGTCAATACATTATGTAAATAAAGTAGACCTGTTTAAAGAAGATTTCTATAAAAACAGAGAAAAAAGTGAGGCTTTTAATGAATATTTGCAGGAAGTATATACCTGTATAACTGAGTTTGATAATTTTGATTGCCTTGGACATCTTGACGTAATAAGAAGATATTGCATCTATAATGATAAAAGTTTGCTCTACGATGATTACATGGAGATTTTGGATAAAATATTGATTATGCTTGTTAATAAGAATAAGGGCCTAGAAGCTAATATTTCTGCTGAAAGGTACGGTCTGGGCAATATACTTCCTTCTGAAGAAATATTTAAAAGATACGGAGATTTAGAAGGTAAAATTGTCACATTGGGCTCTGATTCACACTTAAACGAACATTTTAAAATTGAAAGAAAAAAATACATCAATATCTTAAAAGAATGTGGCTTTACCCATGTTGCATCCTTTGAGAATCGAAACCTATGCCTTATACCTATAGACGAGCTTGAATAATATTGAGCTCGTCTTCAAAGATCTTTTCCCACATGAAGCTCTTAGCAAATTTAATACCTTTATCCGTCATTTCCAGCCTTTCCTCCATATCCATGTTAAGAAGACATAAAATTGCATCCTTTATTTTATTTTTTTCATAATCTACCAGTATGCCGCAACCCGATTGACTTACTATACCCTCCATATCGCCATGTTTAGTTGTTACAACCAGTAGGCCTGATGCCATATACTCAAGAAGCTTTATGGGAAAACTGTATCTGACTACCTCTGTGGGTTTTAATACACAGAGTCCTATCAGAGACCTGTTATATACCTCAAGCAATGTTTCATGGGGTATTTTGCCTTTTATAAATGCCCTGTCGGCTATATTTAATCTGTTTATCATATTCTTATATTCGTTTATCTTCTTACCGTCCCCGTATATTAATAGTTTACTCTTTCTCTCAGTTGGGACAACCTCGCTATAGGCTTTTAAGACCATATCAAGCCCTGACCATTCGTCTATGGTCCCGGCATATATAATAGTATTATCCCTAATACATGTTGTTGTATTTATCTTCTCAATTCCATTGGGACTCAGGAATATCTTATTACTATCAAGGTAGGAACTTCTAAGTTCCTTTAAAGTTTTACTGACTGAAAATATAAGGTCTGCTTTTTCCATGCAGCGATTTTCCATGCGCCTCACGGTTTCGTAAATAAAATCATATTCGAAAAATGCCGGGAAGTAATCTATATCTTCATATACATACAGCCTGGCCTGGCCTTTATCCTTCAACCTCATACCTAAAAGTCCCGCCCACGGTCCCTCACATATAACAACATCGTAAAAACTGTCAGGTCCCAACCTTTCATATAAAAAATTTTCATTGAAAAGGTCCATAAAACGACATTCAATTATGGTGTTCACATAATCGCAATAATCCTTTATTTCCCTACGCCCAATCCGCTGGCCATATTTTACAGATAATACATGGAGAGACCCCTTACCTTTCAGATAATCAACAAGATAATGGGGCCTTTGTTTCAAGGACCTCTCCATATCAATAAATGTTACTAATAAATATCTCATAAAAAAGTAACCAGCAACATGTCAGTCGCTGGTTTTATTGATTTTAGAAGCAGTATGGACTGTACGGACCATAGGGCGGGCAGATTTCGAATATCTGCGGTGGGAAAAACTCCGGGAATGGAGCCGTCATAAACTGTTTGCAAACATTGGTCGGGAATTCCTCGCATTCTGGTGGTACCGGGCAGAATCCGTAAGCTGGTATCAAGAGCTGTACAGATATAGCTGCCTTTAGTATTACAAACACACCAACAATTACATCAATTGTATTGTTGGGATTTATCCGTCCAAACAAACATTCAGCCAAAGCCTCAAACCTGATATTTGCTGGGCTGGGCTGAGGTACGTAGAGTATTACATCTTTGTCAAATGTTGTAGTTACAGGGACCAGTTGTGTAGTATTAGTGCCCGCATTCCTTAAGATCACATTAAAACATACCTGGAATGTACCTCTTACTCTGGCAAAACCGTCTCTGTCGGGTATGGGGGTCACTGTAAATCCTGCAGGTACAGTAATGACAAAGTCGCTGCATCCCGCAAAATCAATAGGTGTTGGGATTGTTGGTATAACGGGAATCGGGGGAATCGTATCGATACATACCCTTTGTGAACATGCGTCATATACCTTATCGGTTATAATACAGGCAATTTCAGTAGGATCAGGAACCTGACCTGGCTCTACCGGTCCAGGAACAATCTGAAACTGACCAACCTGCTTTTTGGAAAAGGCCATATCCTTAAAACCTCCTTTTCTGTTATTTCTATTCTAATATACGTACCACGTGCCTAATGTGTTACACCCAAACCAACAAGTTCAATTAATGTTTTTATGTGCATATATATTGTAGTGAAAGGTGGTGGGAAAATGTTAAAATATAAAAATTCTTACGTAATAGAAGATTTAAAAGGGACTCACTGGTACTTTTATTTTGAACCCGATGAGGGAATTAATTGTATTATTAAGCCCATAGATGAAAAAGAATCAGCTCCAGAAAACCTTGTTAATACCAGTACCGATGAATTTTCTGTAGATATAGATAGAGATTTTATATATCTTCTATATAGCGACATTAACAATGAATTAAATCTACTGATATGGAATGGGAAGATATGGTCCAAAAGTCCGCTAATGAAAAACCCTATAAATGGCAGCATCCAAAGTCCTAATATAATCTTAGACAACGGCTTTGTCCATATAACATATGAAGTAAATAACAAGAAAGATAATGGGTATTATTTAGTTCATCATTTCTGGAATAAGAGCAAATGGTCATCCTATGTAGTAGCCAACAGCAGTAATAAAATACCGTATTTTTTAACTAAAGGTTCATCTGGACTCTATGGAATGTACATAGAAAAAGAACAATTAATGTATTCAAACTTTAATTATACATCTAACAGCTGGACAAAACCTGTCATAATTGGCAATGCTCGAGACACAGATAATCCTTTCATATATATGAACAGTGCAAATAACAGCATCCACATTCTTTACTCTATTGACGATAAACTCCATTATGTCAGAAAAACCTCAGGAAATTGGCCCAGTAATAATGAACAAAATAAGATATTATTTTCTGATGGTGTTGAGTATCCAAATATACTTTTTATTGGTGGAAATCTATGGGCTTTATGGTATTCAAAAGGATTTCTCTATACCTGCCTTTCGGCCGATAATGGAGATACATGGTCAGAGCCTTTTAAAATCTCATCAGAGGTGGATAGCCTATCTATATGTAATTTTATCTCTCTCAAAAAACCAGAATTCAGTCGTACACGTGCTTTTTATCATATTAAAAATCCTTACTATCTGATTTTAATTGATGATATATTTGAACCTCACAGCTCCGGATTCAGTTATTTTACTTTTTATATAAATCAGATACAGCAATATATAAATCAGCTTAGCAATAGCCTGCAGGAAGAAAAAAATAAGAACAAAGAGCTAATTAAAAACATGCAGAAAATAGAATCATATTATAAAGACCTGAGCACGCAGTACAGTCTATTAAAAAATAGTTATGGAAATCTCCTCAGAATCGTTGATAATCTTAAATCTGAATATGAGAACATAAAAAAAGAAAACACTGCATTAAAAAAAGAACTGGAGAAAGCCAACAGTGGGCTTATAAAAAAGATTTTCCCCTGGAGCCGGTCATAGAATTTTCTGATATGATTCTTTGCCAAACACCACTACTTTTTTATAAATGCCGTGAATTTTAATGTTATATGCAGATACCATCTTCTTAACTGTTTCAAGACAGTTTTCATTAAAATAATAGGAATAGGCACATGTTTTAACCAAACCTCTGGGTGTAGGCGTTCTGTCAAGACTACAGCCCTGAGTCAAGGCTTTAACCTGTAATAACTGAGCTTGCTGTGGTGAATATACTATAACCATATACATATGTCATCCCTCCTTTTAATTATTTTATTAATAAAATTAACCAGTGTTACAAAGATATTACCAGTATATCCATAACTTACTTAAAGGTTTTACTTAATTTGTATAGAATATAAATCATATAACAAAAAAGGAGGTTATAACATAATGAAGGGAAAATTTTTTGCAACCACCTTATGTATTACAGGCTTAGCAATAATTACGCTTCCTACCAATCATGCAGATGCAAGCTGGGCCACTCAATATTTAAAGAACAATGGGTATGGAAGTGTAACTCAGCCAAAGATCGTTGAGGTTTCTAAACCTGCAAGCAATCCAGCCCCAACTGCTAATATGTATTATTCATACTATTATTACAGGAAGTATTTCAATACTAAACCAGTAAGTCAGCCCGCTCCGGTTACTACGCTTGCAGAACCAGATATACAGGATGATAAAGAAGTTAGTGACACTAATTACCATGTATCACAAGATGAGGCATATATGCTGCAGCTTATAAATAGCGAAAGAGAAAAATTGGGAGTAGACAAACTAACTATGGATGAAAATTTAGCAAAACTCGCCAGATTAAAGTCAGAAGACATGGCTAAAAATAATTATTTTAACCACGAATCCCCAACCTATGGCAGCCCTTTTGAAATGATGAAAGATAATGAAATAAGCTATCAGATGGCTGCAGAAAATATAGCCAAAAATTCATCTGTATATAAGGCTCACGTATCATTAATGAATTCGGAGAGTCATAGAGCCAATATATTAAATCCAGGTTATAACAAGGTCGGCATAGGCATAGTAAAGGGACAGAATAATACATATATAATCACTGAGATGTTTATAAAAAACTAAAAGAGGGGGCTTCCCCTCTTTTTAAGCATTATAATAGAATGCGTTGTATGCCCTGTGAGCCATGTAGACATCCGCTTTCGAGGAAACCTCATAGGGTGAATGCATGCTCAACAGTGCCACGCCACAGTCAACTACTTCCATACCATAGCTTGCGACAAACTGTGCAATTGTTCCACCGCCACCCACATCTACCTTGCCAAGTTCTCCTGTCTGCCAGATAACACCACTGGCGTTAAATATAGCTCTTACCTTGCTTACGAACTCTGCATTGGCATCATTGGATCCGCTTTTGCCTCTTGCTCCCGTATATTTTGTAAGTACAATGCCTCTACCCAGAAACGGCGTATTGGTCTTATCATAAGCATCCGCATACAACGGGTCATACGCACCATTCACATCAGCTGATAGAAGTCTGGAATTGGCCAGTGCTCTCCTCACATATATGTCTCCATCATTGCCCGTAAGTGCAAGAAGCTCTGCCACCGCATTTTCCATGAAACGTGATTGCAAACCAGTGTTGCCCATGCTTCCCACCTCTTCCTTGTCTGCGAACACTGCAAGGCATGTATATTTAGGGCTTTCCACACTTAAAATAGCAGTGAGGGCAGTATACGCTGATACCCTATCGTCCTGGCCATATCCACCTATCATGGATCTATCCAGACCTATATCTCTTACCTTTAGTGCAGGTACAATCTCAAGTTCAGAACTTATCAGATCCTCTTCAGTTATATCATACCTTTCTTTTAGCATATTCATTATGTTCAGTTTAACCCTCTGCTCGGCCTCTTTGTCTGGATATGGTATACTTCCGGTAAGGACATCCAGTCCCTCACCCGTGATGACTTCTCCAGCCTTCTTTTCCATCTGGTCTTTGCCGAGATGTGGCAAGAGGTCGGATATGTAAAGGGCTGGATCGTTTTCATTTTCACCAATACTTACGTTTATTTTATGACCATCACTTTTAATTATTACACCATGAATAGCAAGAGGAATAGCAACCCACTGATATTTTTTAATTCCTCCATAATAATGGGTATTAAAAAGGGCCAGGCCGGCTTCCTCATAAACCGGTGTAGGTTTTAAATCTATCCTTGGTGCATCTATATGTGCAGCAACAATATTCATACCCTTTTCAATTGGTGTTGATCCAATAACAGCAAGTATTACTGATTTGTCTTTATTATTAAAATAAACCTTGCTACCAGGCATAAGTTTAATATCTCTCTCTATTGCTTCATCTAAAGATACAAATCCATTTCTTATAGCCCGGGACAATATATACTGGGTGCTTTCCCTCTCTGTCTTACAACTATTTAAAAAAAACTTATATCCTTCGCAATAATTGAATATCTCCTCCTTTTCCCTCTCATTCACCCTTTCCCATATGGTTTCATTTTTAATCATCAATTCTTCCCTTAACTTTTTAGCATCCTCCATTTTTAGTCCTCCAATCTAATTTAGATTATTTTTTATCGCATATAAGACAGCTTGCGTTCTATCCTGCACGCCAAGCTTTTTAAAAATACTGTATAAATGGTTTTTTACAGTTTTTTCACTAATAAGCAGCTTATGTGCTATTTCCTTATTAGTGAGTCCCCGGGTAAGCAAATCCAGCACCTCCAATTCCCTGGTAGAAAGTTCACATATCTGGCCGTACTCTTCTCCAGGCTCATATATAGCAGGATATGTATAATTACCCCCTTTATAAACTGTCCTGATAGCATCTGTCAGAACACTGCTATCAGCATCTTTTAAGATATACCCTCCGGGCCTCAGTTTTAAAGCCTCGTTGACATACGCCCTATCATCATGGATAGTCAAAAAGATTATCCTGCTGCATGGCATTTCCTTTTTTATAGTTTTGGCAGCTTCTATGCCATTAATACCCGGCATGGAAATATCCATTAAAATTATGTCTGGCCTTAATTTTATGGCATTATCTATTGCCTCCTGTCCACTTCCCGCTGTGGCTATCACCTCCAGATCGTCTTCCATATCTATAAGTTTTTTAAGACCTTCCCTAATCATAGCATGGTCATCCACTATCATTATCTTAGTCTTCCCCACTTTTTACAACTCCCCACCATTCAAAGGTATATTGACATTAATTATCGTACCTTTTGTAGAACTCTCTATGTTAAAATTGCCATCCAATAAGGCAACCCTTTCTTTTATGCCCATCAGTCCATAGTGATCTTTGATTGAATCCTTCATTACTTCAGTGTTGAACCCCACACCATCATCTTTGATAATAAGAGTCACTTTTCTATCCGCATATTCACACCTGATATAGGCATTTTTAGCCTTTGAATGTTTTTTGATATTGCTGAGACATTCCTGAGAAATACGGAAAAGAGCGGTCTCTATCTCATCTCCAAGCCTTCTTTCAATACCAAATACTGTAAATTCTGTGTTTATGCCAGTCTCCATCTCAAAATCAGAAATATATGTCTTTAAGGCAGCAATAAAACCCAGTTCACTCAGCCCATGGGGTTTTAATCCATAAATAATCCCGCGCAGATCCCTTATGCATTGTTTAACAGACTGTTTTAGATCTTCAAGTTCTTCCATGGCTTCGTCAATATTTCTTGACATCAGTTTTTGACATATTTCAACCTTGTACAGGAGATTGGCAATATCTTGAGCTGGCCCATCATGAAGGTCTATAGCTATCTTCTGCCTCTCTTCTTCCTGAGCCCTAAAGATGTGGAATATCAGTTCTTCCCTATTCTTAAAGTCCACAATCTGGTTGTTAATGCCGTTTAAAGAATCCTTTATAAATTTAAATGCAATATCTATATTTTTATATAGATGCCTTGCTCTTTCCAGCAATTCTTCTTCATTTTTTAGTCTTCGCTCAAGCTCATTTCTCTTCTCAATCAGTATCCTCTCTTCCTGCTTTCTCATTATAAGCTTAACCTGAACATCCCTTGCCTCATCATAGGCATTTTTGATATCCTCTTCACTATATTTATTAAACTCCTTACTTACAACCATAAGCCTGTATCTTGCGGAGCGGTCCAACCTCTCAAGACTGTCAACCTCATCTATTATAGCTATTACCCTTTCTTTAACTGATTGAAGCTCATTTTTTATCTCATTAAGCCCTTTTTCCACATTCTCTACAATAGAAATGACATCTACTTTGCTTTCATCAATAGACTTCAGCACCTTATCTACAATATTTTCCAGATCTTCAACTGCATCATTCATAATTTTACCTCATAATTTAAATGTATAAAGAGGCGTATAGTAAAAACCTTTCCCCTTATTCTCACTCAACATGAGTGAAACCTCATTTACATAAAGTTCGTCCAGTTTTATTGCAAAAGAAGAAATGTCTATCTTCCGGGTCATTATTACATCCCTGGCTATAGTAATATGAGGTTTAAAACCCTTTTCATCCGATGAAAAACCATAGTCACTGAAACTCATCTCAATTCTATTTTGAAGCGAAACAAGTTTATCTGCATTTTCATTCATGCCTATCCATATTACCCTCATGTTTTCATAAGTTCCAAAGTAACCTATCCTGTCAAAGTTGATTTCAAAAGGTTTTAAACCATTACATGCCTGCTGTATTGCCTCAATAGCAAATTCTTTTCCTCTTTCGTCAATTTCGCCGAGAAATTTAATCGTAAGATGAAAGTTGTCCATTCTGATCCACCGGGCTACTTTTACATAAGACTTTAACGAATTCTGGATATCCTGTATTTCATTTTTTAGAGAATCAGGAAAATTGATAGCCACAAAAGTTCTCAACCACACCACCTCAGATATAATTCTAATATTTTCTATCATTAATTTCAACATAAAATAAATGTTTCAAAGTATATTGAGAAATTTAATTATTACTTTACTTCATCGGCATTATCGGTGAAGGATACGGCAGCGCCGTTGGTGCATTCTCATCGTTTACATCAATGTAACTCTGAGGTACGTCTCCTACTATAATCATCTCCGCTATAGGGACATTATTAGAGACATCCACACTGTTGCTTATAAACGGAGCGACTATTTGCATTTTGACATTTACAATAAGCTCCAACATATACCTGGTCTGATTAATTCCTGCCTTATCAAATGTGGTACGATAGTCAACACTTACGCTTCCCACAGGATACAACTTTAGATTTATTTTAGGCCCTACATTAGCGAACAATTGACTATTAAAAATAGAACCAAAATAAATATAGCTATCTGTTGTATCCAATTCATTTAATCGTTTTTGAACCAGATCTACAGTACTGGCTACAAGATTATTTATCTTTACCGTATTGGGTTCCACCATAGCTACCCTTTTATTATTATCAGTGCTAACATAAAATAAGTCTTTATACCCATCATATCCCAGAGCATCTTTAACAGCATTGTTAATAATTTCAGTAGCTATGGCACGTGCCTTAGCCTGGCCGATAGTTACTACTGTCGGTCTTATCCGTTCCTCAATGAATAAAAATATTAATGAAATGAGTATTATTATAAGTAAAAAATAGATAAAAAACCGATTAACCCTCATTTGACCACTTGATAGTCTGTGGCGAAAAGCTTTATGTATTTTAAACCTGATACGCCTTCTCATAATATATAATCCCCCCAATTATTTTATGATGGGAGGATTATATATGTTACCCTATTATTATCCTTACAAATTTTCTCTTACCTACCTGGAGTATGTCACCGCTTTTAACCTCAACATCCCCATCAGCATCCACAACCCTTTCTCCGTTCATTCTGAAAGCACCCTGTTCTATCATCCTGCGTGCTTCACTGTTTGTAGATGTAAGCCCCACAGCAGTCAAAAGTTTTGGAAGCCATACCCTGCCGTCAATTAATATACTTGATTCCACGGCTATTTCCTCGATATCTTCCGGTATCTCATTTTTCTGGAAAATCGTCTTAAAGTTCTCCTCTGCCTCAAGAGCCTTATCAGATCCATAATAAAGAGAAACTATTTCCCTTGCCAGTGCCATCTTTGCATCTCTCGGATTTAGCGAACCCTTCTCCATCTCTGCCTTTATCTCTTCTATCCTGTCCGGGTGAACATCCGTTACAAGATTATAGTATCTGATTATGAGTTCATCAGGGATTGACATGACCTTCCCATATATATTGTTGGGGTCCTCATCTATTCCAATGTAGTTGCCAAGGCTCTTGCTCATCTTTTTTACACCGTCTATGCCCTCAAGAATCGGCATCAGAATGGCAATCTGGCCCTCGGCCATACCATACTCTTTCTGCAGCATCCTTCCCATGAGGATATTAAATTTCTGATCAGTACCACCAAACTCAATGTCACAACCCAGTGCCACAGAGTCGTAACCCTGCATAAGAGGATACATAAACTCATGTATATATATAGGAGTATTGGATTTGAATCTTTTCTCGAAATCATCTCTTTCCAGCATCCTGGCTACTGTATATTTTGATGCCAGCTTTAATACATCCTCAAAATTCAATTTGGAAAGCCATTCACTATTATACCTTATTATGGTCTTTTGATGGTCCAATATCTTAAATGCCTGTTCCTGATATGTCTTTGCATTTTCCATTATCTGCTCCCGGGTCATAGGCTTTCTGGTCTCAGATCGGCCGGTAGGGTCACCAATAAGTGATGTGAAGTCGCCTATGAGGAGTGTAACCTCATGACCCAGGTCCTGAAACTGTCTCAATTTGCGCAGAATAACTGTATGCCCGAGATGTATATCTGGAGCTGTAGGATCCATGCCAAATTTAATTTTTAGAGGCCTATTTTCTTTAATAGACCTCTTTAACCTATCTCTAAGCTCTTCTTCTGAAATTATTTCAGCAACACCTTTTTTAATTATTTTCATCTGTTCTTCCAGTTCCAACATCTTATGACCTCCATGTCCTTCGCTATTTGGGTTTATTTTATCATAGATTAAATGAAATATTCAACATAAATAAAATGCAGCCTTTCGGCTGTATTTTATTTAACCCCACTTGCTCTTGTTCATATGGGTCTGAAGCTCGGCCATGATCTTTCTCTGGAACATCTGTGCTGCCTCTTTCTCTTCTTTAAATATCTTCACACAGCCAGGATCAAGATCATCATCAAGACCCTTTTGAGTTAATTCTATAAGTTCGGTCATCATACCATAAATCTTCATGTGAAGGCCATTTGTAAATCTGGATCTGTTAATCAAGGTCTCCTTATCTTCTGCCGCCTTTTCAAACTTGTCCTTGCTGGCTCCGCATTTGGGGCATACCTCAGGAGCCTCTTCCCCTTCATAAATCAAACCGCATACTGAACATCTCCACATAATAATACCTCCTTTACAATTATTCTTTTATAAATATTATTTTCTACATTGATTTAAAAAATCCTTCTTTATTTTTCATTTTATAGAAAAAAACCTTTGTTTATTATTATGTCCACATTATGTTATAATTAAAAGACGTAGGGTGCTTTCCTATTAGGAGGGATAGTTGAATGAGTGAAGAAAATAGCCGAAGAAGGAATGCTTCAAAAAAAAAGAAAAAAAGACATTATAACATATTATATTTAATTCTTATAAGCATACTGCTGGCAGCAGTTATAGCAGCAGGTGCTGTTGGTGGATATGTACTGGCAGTGATAAGAAGTTCACCACCATTAAATCCTGATAATTTTTTGACGCAGAGCCAATCGTCTATAGTATATGCACCCGATCCCAAAAATCCGCAGTCATTTGTTCAGGTGGCAAACCTGCATGGGGGTCATAATAGACTCTGGGTCAGTATAAACAAGATACCTGATAATCTAAAAAATGCTTTTATAGCTGTAGAAGATGCCCGATTCTATAAACATCATGGCGTAGACTTTATAAGAATTGCCGGTGCTTTAATAGCTGACATAAGGACAGGAGACTTCTCCCAGGGCGGCAGTACGATAACTCAGCAGCTTATAAAAAATACCATGCTTAGCCCGGAAAAAACTTTAAAGCGAAAAATACAGGAGGCATATCTTGCCTATCAGCTTGAGAATGTATTTTCCAAGGATCAGATACTGGAGGCATATTTGAATACAATTTATCTCAGTGGACCTGGTGTAAATGCCTACGGTGTAGAAGCCGCTTCACTGGTTTATTTCGGCAAGCACGTAGACCAGCTGGATCTTGCCGAATCAGCAGTAATCGCCGGTATAACAAAGAACCCTTCAAAATATTCGCCCTATGCCAGTAAAGAAAATGCCAAGGAAAGGCAGGAACTTGTATTAAATCTCATGCTTGATCAGGGTTACATTTCTCAGGACGAATACGAAAAAGCAATAAATGAAGAACTGGTTTATAAGAGTGCAACATGGGTAAATGATTATTCTCACGCTTATTTTGTGGATCAGGTTATCAATGATGTGGTTGAAGCTCTCCAGCAAAAATATAATTACTCCAGGGAAGACGCTGAAAATAAAGTATATAATGGTGGATTGAAGATATACAGCACAATGGACATTAAGATCCAGGAAGATGTTGAAAAATCTTTCGAAAACAATGAGTTGTTCCCGCAAAATAAGCAGGACGAAAACGGAAATCTCCAGCCGCAAGGTGCCATGATCATAATAGACTACCACACCGGTGAAATAAAAGGTATAGTTGGTGGGAGAGGCCATGAAGGTAAAAGACTTTTAAACAGGGCCACGCAGTCTAAAAGGCAGCCAGGTTCTTCTATCAAACCCCTTACCGTTTATACACCAGCCATAGATAATGGTTTTACAACCCGTTCACCGATAGATGATACTCCTTTTGTGGTACACCAGAAGGGTGGGGATTGGCAGGTACACAATTATGAGAATGACTATTGGGGTAGAATAAGCCTGAGGGAAGCAATACAATATTCCAGAAACATACCTGCTGCAAAGCTCGTAATGTCCCTCGGGGTCGATACATCGGTAAATTATGCCCAGAAATTTGGCCTTGATATAGACCCCGAAGACAAATATCCTGCCCCTATGGCTTTAGGCGGGCTAACTCACGGCGTTTCACCCCTACAGATGGCCGCAGCATATGGAGCACTGGCCAATGGTGGCGTTTATATTGAGCCGCATACCTATTCTAAGGTAGTAGACAGGGACGGAAATGTGTTGCTGGATAATAATCCCGACAAGCATGTGGTCGTCAGCAAACAGGTATCTTATATAATGACAAGTCTGATGCGCAGTGTTGTTTCTGGCGGTACAGGTACAGGTGCACAGATACCAAATATGCCTGTAGCAGGTAAAACAGGTACTACAAGCAACTACAAGGACGCATGGTTTGTAGGTTTCACTCCATATTATTCCGCTGCAGTATGGATGGGGTATGACCAAAATGAGGTCTTAAAGGGACCCAATGGCAGATATGTTACCGGCGGTAGTTATCCCGCCAGATTATGGAAAGATGTCATGGCTAAGGTACATGAGGGGCTTCCATCAAAAGAATTTGATACTCCCAGCGGCCTTACATGGGTTGATGTATGCAGAGACTCTGGAGAACTTCCAACTGACCTGTGCGCCATGGACCCAAGGGGATCCAGGGTTGTAAACGACGTATTTATTCAAGGAACAGAGCCCAAGGAATACTGCACATTGCATCAGGTAGCAAATGTGGACGTCGTCTCAGGTAAACTGGCAACCGAATATTGCCCACCCGAGAATGTCCAGACTAAGGTTTTTATGAATATACCTGACAGGGACCCATCCTTAAACACCAGGGATAAGGCATATATATTGCCGGTAGAATATTGTGATATACATGGGCCAGAAACTCAGTGGCCCTGGCCTGGCCAGTCTGGAACCCCGGGCAGTGGAGAAAACCAGCCAGATAACGGTCAGCCCGGCAATGGATTGGAAAATCCCGAATCCAGTCCTCCTAACGATAATACTGGTCAGGGTGAAAGCAACAACAATTCTGCAGGTGCTTTAAACCAGCTAAGAAATTTTTTAGATAACAACAAAAGAAACAAAGACAAAAATTAGGGCCGGTTAAAAACCGGTCCTTTTTTCTAATTCCTCATCATTAATAACTATAATCCCATTATCTTTTAAAAGCTTCGCTGTAATGCCATCACCCTCGATAAGTCTCCCGCTGAAATCCCCACTGTATATCTTTCCTGTACCGCACGATGGACTTCTCGCCTTCAATATAGCTTTCCTTATACCATAAAGCTCAGCTAATTTTAATGTTTCCCTGGCCCCTCCGTAAAATTCCCTCGTTACGTCTATCCCATCAGTGTCATAAACCCTTATGCTTCCGTCTTCCAATACCTTTATTTCTGAAGGATTTCGTGGCGTAGAGAGTCCGCCAAGCTGCTCGGGACAGACAGGTATTGCTTTCCCATCCATCACAAGTTTTACTATTCTCTCATCTTTATTATTGCCACCATTATATTTACAGTTAAAACCGGCAAGGCATGCGCTCACCAGTATTTTTTCATCATTGCCCATTGTTAAAGTTCCACCACCGTAACACCATCTCCACCTTCACTTAACATCCCCAATCTAAATGAAGAAACTCTCCTGTTTCCCTTAAGGAATTCTTTGACACCATTTCTCAGAACCCCTGTACCTTTGCCATGGATGATTGTCACCTGCTTTAAACCTGCAAGGTATGCATCGTCAAGATACTTATCTATTGCAATAAGCGCATCATCTAAGTTCATACCCCTGACATCAATTTGAGGGGAAATCGTACTTACCTTGCTTAGCTTAAGTTCCGTCTGCCTCTGGACAGTCTTTTTCTTTTTTGTCTCACTCTCAAGAAGATCTACCCTGTCCACAGTAATTTTTATAATCCCAACCTGTACCTCTACTTTGTCCTCATCCGTTCTGAGCACAATACCATTCTGCCCTATAGACTTTATATATACATCCATGCCGGGAGCAAGATTTTCAGGTACACTCCTTGTCCCTATTTCCTCTTCTTCATCTGTTCCAAGCTTTTCGGCTATCTCTTTTCGGAGTCTCTCTATCTCTCTATCCCTGTTTGAACGATCTTCTATCTTATTCAACTCTCTTATCTCTTTTATAATTCTATTGGCCTCTTTTTTTGTTTCGGAGATCAATCTGTTGGCCCTATCCCTCGCTTCCTTCAATATTTCTGCCCTCTCCATCTCCAAGCGTTTTTTCTCTTCCTCTATTTCGGACTTCGTCACCTCTATTTCCCTTGATAAAATCTCTGCCCTCCTCTTATCCTCTTCAGCCTTTATCCTGTCTCTTTCCAGCTCTATTATCAAATCCTCCATCTTTATTTCCTCTGAGGATATATATTCCCTTGCCCTTTCAATAATATTCCTATCCAGCCCCAGCCTTTCAGATATAAGGAAGGCATTGCTCTTGCCTGGTATACCAATCATAAGTCTGTATGTTGGTCTTAACGTATTCACATCAAACTCTACGCTGGCATTTTCCACCCCTTCCGTTTTTAAAGCATAGGCCTTGACTTCGCTATAATGCGTGGTAGCTATTACCTTAATCCCATGCTCTCTAAAGAATTCAAGGATGCCAAGACCCAGAGCGGCACCTTCCGTTGGATCAGTACCTGCTCCAAGCTCATCCAGAAGAACAAGGCTATTTCTGTTAACATTGTTTATTATCCTTACTATATTAGATATATGGGATGAAAATGTACTCAAGGATTGTTCTATACTTTGTTCATCGCCTATGTCCGCAAATATATTATCAAATACGGCTACCTCAGAGCCAGGCGCAGCAGGAATATAAAGTCCAGAAAGAGCCATAATTTCAAGCAAACCGGCTGTTTTTAAAGAAACAGTCTTGCCACCTGTGTTAGGTCCAGTTATCACCAGTATATCAAAATCTTTGCCCACTTCTATGTCTATGGGGACTACATTCTCAGGTGATATAAGCGGATGCCTGGCCTTCAAAAGTCTGAACACACCACTGTCATTTAATTCTGGTTTTATGGCATTCATCTTTTGAGCAAGATATGCCCTGGCAAAGATAAAATCAAGCTCTCCTAAAATGTCAATGTCATCCTCTATATCACCCCGGACTTCTCTCACCTTTTCACTTAATTCTTTTAATATCCTCTGTATTTCATCCCTTTCTTTGAGTTCAAGCTGTCTAATTTCATTATTCATCTCAACTATAGGCATAGGCTCCATATAAAGAGTGGCACCGCTGGCTGATTGATCGTGAATTATGCCGCTTATTGCCCCTTTGAACTCCTGTTTTACCGGGATGACAAACCGCCCTTCCCTTATGGTGATTATTGGGTCCTGGAGTATTTTCTGATATTGTGGAGAGGTAATCATTGAATTTAGCCTCTCCCTTATAGAGGTGTTGAGGTTTTTTATCTTTCTCCTGATAGAATAAAGCTCAGGGCTTGCATTATCGTCCATCTCTTCTTCAGATATAATTTTTGCATCTATCTCTTTTTGCAATTCCCTGTGTGGCTTTATTTTTCCTGCCAGGCCTGTTAAAAGCTCACATCCAATCTCATCATCGAGTACATAATCCCTCAAAATACTGCAGGCATTTAATACCCCGGCAATGTCGAGAAATTCACCCTGGTTGAGATCAGCCCCTATCCTCAAGCTGTTTAATATCCTTCTTATATCCTTGATTCTGCCGATGGATGGAAACCCTTTCATCCCTATCATCTTAAGGGCCTCGCCGGTCTCATTTAGTTTTATCCTTATTATGTCCATCTCATATCCAGGCATCAAGCCATCTGCAAGCTCAAAACCCATAGGTGTAAAGGTTAGTTCTTTCAACATATCAACGACTTTATTATATTCTAATGCTTTCAAATCTCTTTCAGATATTTTGCACTTCAAATCCCGGGTCAACTCCTTTATAACTTTAAATTTCTTGTCCTATCAAAAGCAGTGATAAAATCATTCAGTTCTTTTGTAAGCTCTTCTATATTCCTCTTTAAACCCTGATTCTCTGACTGCAGTTTTGACAGGGCATCCCCCAGTTCTTTTGCTTCATCCTCTTTTTTCATAAGCCTATCGGCAAGATTTAAAGCTGTGAGAACTGCAAGGTCTTCTCTGTTCAGCTTGTTGTTCTTTTTACGTATATCAGCCATCATGCGGTCTACTGTGAGGGCTATCTCTTTCATATATTCTATCTCATTGTAACTTTTCATTTTATAAGGTTTACCATTTATCATTACCTCAACCAGATTGGCATTTTCCTCCATCGTTATCATCTCCCGTAACAAATACTAATATTATAGTTTCGTTACAAATATTTATTTTCCTTCTTTGATAAAAAATAAAAGGTTAAGGAAAAGCCCTTAACCCCTCAGTGCCCCTTTAAACTCTAAAATAATTTTTTCTATTATTTTATCCATCAGTTTATCTACCTCTTCTACAGTCAGGGTTCTGTCTGCCGTCCTAAATTTTATGGAAAATGCCACACTCTTTTTGCCATCTGGTATCTGCCTGCCTCTATATATGTCAAAGAGAGATACATCCTCCACCAGTTTGCCGCCAGTATCCTTTATGGCTTTTGTCATATCACCGACACTAATACCCTCATCAACTATAAAAGCAGCATCCCTCTCAACGGCAGGATATTTGGGCAAAGGTGAATATTTCTTCATGGTATCAGCTCTTTTGAATATAGCATTCATATCCAGTTCCGCCACATATGTTTCCCGGGAAATATCATAATTGTCTGCAACCACAGGATACAGTTTGCCGGCGGAACCGATAATCTCACCATCTATCTGTATATCGATAGATATACCAGGGTGGAGATACGGCTCATGTGAACGTACATATTCAACACCATTAATATTTAGACCTTCAAACAGATACTCTATGCAACCTTTGATATCATAAAAATCAGCATTTTCTCCAGCAAGTCCTATGCAGAGCTTTTTCACCTGCTCCGGCAGTTCTTTCAGCTCATCATTGGTCCTGAAATATACAGGGGCCAACTCAAACATAAATGATCTTTTTATGCCTCTCGATATATTCAGCTTCATTGTTTTTATCATATCAGGAATGAGGGTGGTCCTCATAACACTCTGATTTTTACCAAGGGAATTTAATATGGGCACAAATTTCCTTCTAAAGTCTCCTGTATTAATGTTAAGCCTGTCCAGATCCTCCGGGTCAGCAAAGGAAAATGTGCTGGCCTCATATAGTGAAAAGGCCGATAGAAGATTTTTAGCCATATATTCCAGCATCTGTTCCCGCGTTTTTCTGCCCTGTACCATCCTTTTGCCGTCCAGTATTGTCTCCGGTATCCTGTCGTATCCATAAAATCTCGCAATCTCTTCTGCTATATCTGCCTCACCCTCTATATCTCCGCGGAAATATGGCACAGTAATGTCCATTATATCGTCATGGCTGTCTACATCAAACTCTAATTTCTCCAGGATGGCTGACATTGTTTCGGTATTTAGATTAAGCCCCAGGAGGCCGTTTACCCTATCAGACTTTACATGGATAACCGATTTTTGAGGTATTTCTTTATAAACGTCTATTCTACCGGAAAGCAGCACTCCACCCCCCAGTTCGCAGATAATAGCTGCACACCTATCAGCAGCCAGGGGTGCTATATGAGTGGCCAGGCCTTTTTCAAATCTGGAAGATGCTTCGGAGCGTAACCCCAGTGCCCTGGATGTACGTCTGATATTGCTGCCGTGAAAGTTAGCCGACTCAATAAATACCCTTTTTGTTTCCTCGGTTATCTCAGTATTCAGTCCTCCCATCACACCGGCAACACCTATTGGCCCTTCGGGGTCAGTAATAAGGAGCATATCGTCATTCAGTTCTCTCTCCTTATGGTCTATGGTTATAATCTTTTCACCTTCTTTGGCCCTGCGTACAATAATCCTACCATTATTCACCTTATCCAGATCAAAGGCATGCAGCGGTTGCCCCAGCTCAAGCATAACGTAATTGGTTGAATCAACAATGTTATTAATTGGCCTTATACCACATTTGACAAGTTTCATCTGTATGTCCCAAGGAGATTCTTTTATTTGAATATTATCAATCACACGGCCAACATACCTTTTGCAAAGGTCATAATCCTCTATCTCAACGACAACCGGCAGACCATCTGCTTTAATTTCATTCGGCAGATTGAAGTCCGGCATTTTCAGCTCCTTCCCCAGTGTCACTGCAACCTCACGGGCAATTCCAAATATGCTCAGTTCATCCGGCCTGTTTGGAGTGATTTCAAACTCAATGACATAATCATCAAGACCCATAGCCTTTACGGCATCCTCTCCTATGGACAGATCAGGCAAAAGCAATATCCCACCTCGCTGGTATTCTGGCAAAAGTGACTCATCTATGCCAAGCTCCTCTGCAGAGCACATCATACCCATGGATTCTACCCCTCTGAGCTTGTTCTTCCTGATCTTTACCCCACCAGGCAGCTTGGCTCCAATCTTAGCAACAGGTATAAAAGCCCCCTCATATATGTTTGTAGCGCCTGTAACAATACTCAGGACTTCACTACCTGTATCCACGCTTCCAACAAGAAGGTTATCTGCATCAGGATGTTTCTCTATCTTCAATATTTTCCCTATAACCACATTCTCTATGCCCTCACCCAGGTATTTGAATGTTTCCACCTTGGTACCGGTCATAGTAAGCCTGTCGCAAAGCTCTCCTACCGGTATATCTATATCGACAAATTCCTTAAGCCAGCTCAACGGTACAAGCATCTGCGTCCCTCCTTAAAACTGCTTGATAAATCTAATATCATTTTCAAAGAAAAGCCTCAGGTCATCTATACCATATTTGAGCATTGCTATCCTGTCGAGGCCCATTCCGAAAGCAAAACCAGAGTATTCATTGGGGTCAATCCCTGACATGGATAGGACCCTGGGGTGTACCATACCTGAGCCCAGTATCTCTATCCAGCCTGTGCCCTTGCATACCCTGCAGCCCCTCCCCTTGCAAGCCATACAGGTAACGTCCATCTCGGCGCTGGGCTCTGTAAATGGAAAATAGTGGGGTCTGAATTTTGTTTTAGTATCCTCACCAAAGAGCTGCCTTGCAAAGAGACTTAATACCCCTTTGAGGTCTCCCATGGTAACTCCCCGGTCTATCACCAGCCCCTCCACCTGATGGAATACAGGGGAATGGGTAGCATCTATGTCATCGGACCTATATACCCTTCCCGGCACTATAACCCTTATGGGAGGTTTTTGTTTTTCCATCGTCCTTACCTGAACAGGGGATGTATGGGTTCGCAATACTATATTGTCATTGATATAGAAGGTATCCTGTATATCCCTCGCCGGGTGGTCTCTGGGAATATTGAGGGCCTCAAAGTTATAGTAATCATACTCTATCTCCGGCCCCTCTGCTATGCTGAAGCCAAGTCCCATGAATATTTCTGTTATTTCTTCCCTAACTATGGTGAGTGGATGCAGGTGCCCCAGGCCAGGCCTCCTGCCTGGGACTGTAATGTCAATGTATTCCTGTTTTAATTTTTCTTCCAGTTCCTTTTCTTCTAATACCTTTAGCTTATGATTCAGCTTCTCCTCTATGGCAACCTTAACTGCATTTATCCTTTCACCGGCGGCTGGCCTATCCTCCTTCGGAAGCCCACCTATCCCCTTGAGTGCAGAAGTTATTATACCCTTTTTACCAAGGTATTTAACCCGGATTTCCTCTAATGCCCTTCTATCATGGGC
The DNA here is from genome assembly GCA_030016635.1 of Thermoanaerobacteraceae bacterium. Taxonomy (GTDB): domain Bacteria; phylum Bacillota; class Thermoanaerobacteria; order Thermoanaerobacterales; family UBA4877; genus JASEJQ01. The sequence continues at coordinate 39,694 of JASEJQ010000017.1, forward strand.
ACCCTCAATTTCACTTTCTGCCTCGATCCTGATTTTATCAAGGTCCATTACATCACGTCCTTTCTAATGTGTAAATCGAGATTGATTTTAGTGTACAAAGCAGTATTCCACGAATGATAGCAACATCTATGCACC
>JASEJQ010000018.1 GCA_030016635.1 Thermoanaerobacteraceae bacterium
AAAGGGTGAGCAAAAGCCCACCCCGGTTTTTATATAGCAATTTTTTGCATATCCTTATATCGTTTGTATGAAAGATATACCAGAGACTTATCTTGACTATAGGTCACCATTTCAAGGGCATCTTCTATAGGATAAAACCCGCCTTCCTGAAACCCGTCTTCTGTACTCACACTGTACTCATCATCTTCACAGGTCATAATGTACCACACTATTTCATTATAGACAGGTATCTTTCTTGTAATTGAATAAAACTCGTAGCTGGTCTCACCTGCAGGAGAAATTATTACTGGATTTTTTAGTCCCGTCTCCTTTCTTACCCTCTCCAGAGCTACATCTACATCAGTCTTGTTATCTCTAATGACCCCCTTTGGCAATACCCACTCATTCTTCTCATTCTTAAGGAGAAAAACGCTTTCACCCTTAAAGACGACCCCTCCAGCACAGTTGCGCATTAACATTGACAAGCCCCCTCTTGTTTATATTTATATATATTAATATTCTAAACGCATTTCAAAAATCCTTCTTTTTCTATTCATTATTTATAATTTGCAATATTTAAAATAATATTCATGGTTTTTATTTTTATAAATTAAAATAAAAAGACCGCATATGCGGTCATATTAAGCGGTTATTGTCAACGCTTCTAAATTTCTGACAACCTTTATATAGTTTACGTCAGGATCTTCAGGTCCCTGTACGTGAAGTGAAGCCTCTTTCATTTTCTCTACGTATTCCACTATTTCACCTGTTACTCTTTCTCCAGGATAAATTACAGGTATTCCTGGAGGATACGCATAAATAAACTCTGCACTGATCTGGCCTACGCTGTCTTCAAGACACATAGTTATAGTCGGGCTGTTGTATGCTTCCCTGGGAGTCAATACCCTTTCAGGTATCTCGGGTATTTCAAGCACTCCACCCATTCCTATATATTTCAGATAATACTCATTGCTTATTTCTTTTAATGCTTTTATCAGTTTATCTGCTTTTTTATAATCATCGCCTATTGTCATAACGCAGAGGGTGTTGTACATATCAGCAAGTTCTGCCTGTATATAATATCTCTCAGCCAGAATAGTCTCCAATTCATAACCTGTTATACCAAGGTTTTTTGCAGTAATGGTAACCTTTGTAGGATCGAAATCATAAGCCCCAGGCTTTCCAACTACATCTCTGTCAAAGCAGTATAAACCATCTATCTCATTTATCCTATCTCTTGTATATTCAGCAACATCTATTGCATTGTCCAGGAGTTCTTTGCCGTAAAGAGCCATCTGTCTCCTGGCCGCATCAAGCGATGCCAGCAGAATATATGAAGGACTTGTGGTCTGCAGCATACTCATAACATTTTTTGCCCTGTTTATATTGATTCTGTCGCCCTTAATATGAAGCATGGATGCCTGAGTCATGGCACCAAGTATCTTATGCGTACTCTGAGCCACAATATCTGCGCCCGCCTCAAGAGCAGACACAGGAAGCCTGTCGTTAAACCTCAGGTGAGGACCATGAGCCTCATCCACCAGAAGAGGTATATCATAGCTGTGAACTATTCTGGCTATGGTCATTATATCAGAAGCTACTCCATAGTAAGTCGGATTTATTATTAAAACAGCTTTAGCATCCGGGTTCTCTTCAAGCGCTTCTTTTACTGCCTCTGGTGTTACCCCCATGGCGACACCAATATTTTTATCTATTTCAGGCTGCACATACACCGGTACTGCTCCGCTCAGTATTATACCTGCTGTTACTGATTTATGAATGTTGCGCGGAACTATAATCTTGTCGCCCTCACCCACAGCACTCATTATCATAGCCTGTATGGCACCGGATGTACCATGAATGCAAAAAAGCGTTGCATCCGCCCCGTATGCATCAGCTGCTAATTCCTGAGCCTCTTTGATAACCCCTGTGGGTTTATGCAGACTGTCAACCTGGTCAAAGACAGTCACATCAATAGATAATACATTATAACCCACGAAATTCCTGAATTCTTCATCCATACCCTGTCCCCTCTTGTGGCCAGGTACATGATACGGAATGGTGTTGTTATACGAATATTGCAATAAAGCATCAAAAAGTGGGGTTTTAGATTGATTTAACCTGAACAACTTAACATAACACCCTCTTTCTTTAATATTTGCATTTCTCCTCATCTGTTCTTTTATTTCAACAAAATTATATGACGGTAATATATAAAATGCAATATTTTTTTTGATAGGACAACGTTTTTCTCAGAATTGATGGGCAATATTTTTCATATAATAGAAATGAGGTGATAAGCTTGATAGTAATATATTATGATTACGGAGGAACTCACACTTCTGTAGTTGCGTCAGCCATACATTTGGGAAAGCTCAACCCGGCTCAGGTGCCAGACGGTAAGGATATAATTAGACTTCCTCTTTTCGACAGTATAACTCAAAATGACCTCGGACACATTATTTATAACGGTACTGATGAATATGGGAACAACATATATACTTTAGGGATTAAAAATGCAAAAGACCTTGTAATGCCTGCAATTTCAGACATGTATAAAGCCATCTTTGGAAATACAAATGGCCTTTATCTTGCGGATGTAAGCGCAACTACAAATTTTTTCATGAAACTTGGTGGTCTAATATCCAGAGGTCTCAGGATTCAACCACTGGGCCTGCCTATTGTTGTCTATGGGACAAGGAAAGCTTATCCTGATATAGTTAGAATTGTACAAAATACCAAAAATACTGTCAAAGATTTTGGAGGAATACAAAAATAAAAGGTGGAATATCTCATCCACCTTTTATTTTATGTTTGGTCCAGACCTTCCAAAACCTTGTCGTACATGTCTATCCTGCACTTATTCCTTTTATGATCCCAGTGAAAACAAAGTTCGCAACTCTTTGCCCCCTCCAGGCTTGAATCTTCAAAGCTGCTTTCTTTTGTAAAATCAGGACAATTTTCTCCTACTGCCATAAATTCCTGTCTGCTCCCCATAAATAATCCTCCTTTCATATCTTAATTACTATCTTATCCATAAGTTAAAATTTTATAAATGCACTTTCCACTTACTTTTGCCTCTAATATATCCATCAATAATATCTGCCGCCTGCTTTGCCCTATCTGACCACGAGTTTTTTCTGGCAAACTCAATTCTCTTTTCGACGTTGTAGTTTTTTTCTTTTAAAGCCTTTTCTATCATCCTGGAAAATGAAGCAGCATCACTGCCGATGTAGGCCAGGCCGCTGGACACTACCTCGGGGAGAGGCGTGGATACGACAGGCTTTCCAGCGCTCATATACTCAAAAAACTTAATAGGGTCGCTTCCCTCAGTCATTTCTGTTATTTTAAAAGGAATCAAGCACACATCAAAATACTGAAGATATTCCGGCAGGAGGCTATATTCTTTTCTCCCCAAGAAAAAGGTATTGGATGCCTTAAATGATATAGGAAACTCACTGTATTTAGGGCCAATAAATACAAAGTTGTATGAAGGGTTATTCGTCACTGCATACTTTATAGCATCCCAGTCAAGCCAGGTTGATAACGCCCCTATAAAACCAATTATCGGCTTACCTGATGGAAGGTCTTTCGGCGGCAGCGAATATACATATCTTGCCCTGCTGAAGTGTTCAAAATCCGCACCATTCTTCAACATATGCAGATTTTCATGGGGCCATATATAATTATACAGTTTTCTCGATACCGTAAATACAATATTGGCCTTTTTCCTAATTTCAGAAATATCCTTCTTCCAGGCTGCAAACTCTCCACTCGGAAAATCTACAGCATCAAATACCACAACATTCTCTTTGAATGTCTTGCCAACAAGCCTCACATGGGGAGGATATGTTATCCACAATACTACTGGAGGCGTAACTAGAGCATCATATTCTACAGGGTAAAGTCTGCCGTTTACCACAATGAGATTTTCATTCTCCACCGCAACTCTTTTGCCATCTTTTATATAGTTATTATTATTAAAAAAAATACATTTTATACCCAGTCTGGAAAATTCCCTCATAAGCTGCTGCGGCCTCTGATAAAGCCATTTGTAATCTATGGTGGGAGGATATATTATAGTCATAAGCACCCCTCCTTTACTGATTAGTCCTGCCCACATTGTTCAAAATGGCCATGGATTCCTCATCATAAACATTGAAGAGTTTTAACGACCTTAAAATCTCATCCTCAGCCATTTTATAGTAACCATACTTATAATACAACTTACCAAGCCTGAGCAGGACGAAATGATCATTTACCTTATTTAAAAGTACAAGTGCCTTTTCAAAAATTTCTAAGCTGCCAGTAAACAAGAGATTATCCAACACCTCAAAAATACAGTCCGTGTATAACCTGGACTCCCGTTCATCTTCGGATAACACCTCGCAGTCTTCACCCTTCAGAATCTTCATCAGAGATATAAGCGTCCTTTTCATTGTATAATTGTTTAAACCATCAACATCTTTTTCAATATCGTCCATTGCACCTATAGCTAATCTTGACCAGATCTTTATCTGTAAAATCCTGTCATCCTGCTGACGGCAATCTTTCATTTCACTGACCAGCTCAGAAAAGCATTTTTTTCTATAAAGACACATGATTTTAAGGATATAAACCTCTTTTGTCATATTGCTAATATTTTCGATATAGGCCAATGCCCTGTCATAGTAGCCGTTAAGATACATGATATCAGCCAGTATCATCCTGTCCTTATCAGTACATTTTTTAAAAAAGTCTTCCAGTCTATTACACGCGTAATCAATGTTGTAGTTTTTTAACAGTATACCTCCAATTTTGTATACCATGTCTAAATGATCCGGTTTCAATTTAAGAGCATTTATATAGCAGCGTATAGCTTCATCCATATCATTGAGTTCAAAATATATATCACCCAGTGCATTGTAAGCCTTATATCCACCAACTCCATATACAAAGGCTATATTTATATCGGGTTCTCCCATATCAATACATGTATTAAAGTCTTTTATCGCCAGTGTATACTCTTTCTTAAGATGATGGATATGGCCCCTTAAAAAATATAAATCCGTAAAGGTTGGAAAGTCCTTCAGCCCTTGTTCTATAAAAGTTATTGCCTCGTCATATCTCTTTAATTCAATCAAACAAAGTACAACCCTTACATATAGCCTGGTTGTATATCCTGTTATGCCATTTGCATACTGAAAGGATTTCAAATAATGTATTAGTGCATCTTCAAATTCGCCCATGGCAAAATATTCATTTCCCAGATTAAAAAGCATAAATGGGTTTTCCGGGTTCTCCTTTAATTCTTCTCCTATAATTAATATATTTCTTTCCCTTTTTGCCTTTTTCTCTACTTCACTTTTAAGATATCCGTAATGATAAATTTTAACATCTGCCGTTTTTATGACGGCATTATTGTTAACATGCTTCACATTGTTTATTATCTGTTCATGTATCTTTCCGCTGTACCTGTATCCATTCCTGTTCTTTATGAGCCTCGGGTTTAACCCAATAATATCATCGCTTTCAGTCCTGCTGATTGTCTTGGATAAATAGACATCCACCCTGCTTCTGATGAGTGTGCGCAATTCCATAGCATCATTAGAATCCATCTCATCGTCAGCATCCATTATCAGTATCCACTCTCTCGTGGCTTTATCCATGCTGAAGTTCCTCGCATCACTAAAACTGCCATTCCAGCTAAAATAATAGACACTGGCTCCAAGGCTCCTTGCTATCTCCACTGTTCTGTCATCTGAACCTGTATCCACGATTATGATTTCGTCAACGTAATTCTTTATACTGTTTAAGCATCTCGGTAAGTTCTCTTCTTCATTTTTTACTATCATGCAAAGACTTATGCCTTTTTTCATATAAGACACCTCTAAAACATTTTATGCATATTAGATGGGGAGGTGAAAACCTCCCCTAATATTTATACCTGACCATCGAACCATATATCCATGGTAGTTGTATCTGTTCCAACATCATAGAGCACTCTCGTATATCTCAGGTACCTTGATGGTACAAGTACTGTCTTAGATCCTGGTGCCAGTGTGACTGTAGCAACCTCATCATTAACAAAATAATCCACATTGTCTGTTGGACTGACCTGGATTACCAGTGTTACTGTGCTGATACCAAGGTTATTTGCATAATAAGAGTACATAGAATACTCAGAGGTATCTATCGTTAATACAGCATCGCTGCCTGTCACTGCAGACAGCATTATATTGGTTTCGGTAAAACGGCGACCAATCAATATTTCTGAGACAGAATCTGTTGTACCGCTCAGGCTTCTGATATTAACAGTGTCGCTTATACTCTGTACTGTAACTATATCACTGGCTGTAAGGCTTCTAATGTTAACTGTATCGGTTATGCCCTGCACCATCACTATATCGCTGGCTGTGAGGCTCCTGATGTTAACTGTATCGGTTATGCTCTGCACTGTCACTACGTCGCTGTTAGTGAGATTCCTGATATTAATTGTATCTGTTATCCCCTGGACAGTTATAATGTCACTGGCCGTAAGCTGCCTTATAGACATATTTCCATCAGTATCCAACGATAGAGGTAAAACATTACCGTTGACATCCTGACCGTGAATTAGACTCTTTAGCTGGCTGGCTACATTATTAAAAACAATATTATTGGGCATTCTATACACCTCTCATATATTATTTTTATATGCACTACATATATATGATGGCAATAAAAAAATGTGTTTGTCCGATATATTTCAGGTAGGATTTTTTATATTTATGTAGAATATATATTATGAGCAAAATTTTGGTGTTGGGGGTATAAAATGGGTAAAAGGAGGTACTTTACCATTATCCTCATCCCCCATTCCAGTGAGAGGACCCTGTCCATAAAAATTCCCCTATATCTTATATGGACAACACTGGCTACCATATTATTAGCAATAGTCTATTCATTATTCTTGACCCACTCGTACATAGGAATTATCGACAAGAAAGATGATCTCACAGCCCAGGTGCATACTCTTCAAGAAGAGAAAAATCAGAAAGAATCAGAAATAAAGGCGTATGAGCTTGAGATGCAACAGATTTCAGGATATCTGAATAATTTGAAAGACCTGGAGCTGCAGGTACGACAAAAGGTAGGGCTCGAACTGCCCACTCCTTCCAGAAGCAACATAGACAGAGTAAGACTCTTAAAAGCTTCTGACTCTCAAAATAACGAGGACATTATTGAAGAGTTGCAGAAAACTACAGAAGAATACCAGAGGCTATTAGAAGAAATTGCGGCGCGTGAGAAATACCTGCGCAACGTACCCAATATATACCCTGTAAGAGGAAGAATAACATCAAGATACGGTAACAGAATAAACCCCATAACAATGTCCCGCGAGTTCCATCCTGGGTTAGACATCGAAGCTGATTATGGCACCACGGTAAGGGCTGCCAGTGATGGTGTTGTGGACTTCGCCGGTGTAAAGAGCGGATATGGTCGAACTGTAATTATAAAAAATAGCTATGGTTTTACCACACTTTATGGTCATAACTCAAAATTGCTTGTAAAAGTGGGGCAGAAAATCAAAAAGGGAGATCCCATTGCTAAGGTTGGCAGTTCAGGACTAAGTACGGGTCCTCATGTGCATTTTGAAGTCTATAAAGGTGGAGTAAGAGTAGATCCTCTGAAATATCTTATGGGGGGTGAGTGATATTTTTGAAAAGAAAAAGCCTGTAGTAAACGTAAGCAGTGACAGGATAACCACGCTTATAGGCCATGAAACATCCATTACAGGCAGTATAAAATCCGATGGCATATTGAGGATTGACGGAAAGGTAGATGGCGGTATCGAGGCCACAGGTGATGTTATCCTTGGTGAGAAAAGTATTATCACCGGTGATATTAAGGCGGTAAATGCTGTTATAGCAGGTGAGCTTAACGGAAATATTACCTGCAGTGGGACAGTTTCCATCGAAAGTAGCGGAAAAGTTTTTGGAGATATAGAATCCTATAATCTTCGTATTGTTGAAGGGGCTGTCATTGAGGGCAGGTGTTCTGTAAAGAAAGAAGAAGATCAAATAGTTTCCGTAAGTTCTTCAGAAGAGCCGGCATAACGGCTCTTGTTATTTTTTATATCAATTATTTAATTCATTGGGAGGTATGGCTATGAAAATATATATATCAGCCGACATGGAAGGAATATGCGGAGTAGTGAACAATGAACATACAGATAGAAACGGCAGGGAACATGATAGGGCAAGGAACTGGATGACTGAAGAGGTAAATGCAGCTATTCAAGGAGCTCTTGATGCCGGGGCCGACGAGGTAATTGTGAATGACTCTCACGGTACAATGAGAAATATTATACTGGAATCCCTTCACCCAGCGGCAAAACTTATAACTGGTTCACCTAAAAGATACAGCATGGTTGAGGGCCTGGATGATACTTTTGATGCAGCAGTCTTTATAGGATATCATGCCAGGGCAGGCTCCAGCGGGGTACTCTGCCACACTTATACCGGTACTATAGAGTACGTAAAGATAAATGAAATAGAGGTCGGCGAAACAGGATTAAACGCAGGGGTTGCAGGATACTATGGCGTACCATTGGTATGCGTTTCTGGAGATGACGTGCTTTGTGAAGAAGCCGCAAATCTTATACCTGGAATATATACTGCTGAGGTAAAAAAGGCACTTTCAAGATATGCCGCACTATGTATATCTCTAAAGTCAGCCCATGATCTGATAATGACTTCTGTCAAAGAAGCCCTGTCTCATAAAAATGATGTAAAGCCCCTGGTATTCAATAAACCTGTACTCCTCGAGGTGAGGTTTACAAATCCAGGATATGTAGACGCTGCTTCAATAGTTCCTGGTGTTAAAAGGATGGACCCGAAAACATTAACTTTCATGTGTGACGACTATCTTAAAGCTTTTGACGCCTTCAGGTCTATGGTAAATATAGAGCTTTAAAAAAGAGCCCTTCCGGGCTCTTTTTTATCTCTGATTATTTAGGTTGGCATTCCTCTCGCTGGGAGAAGGATTCGCTGACCCGACCTCCTGGTTGGCATAGTTGCCTATATTGGACCACATGGCCTTCTCTACATTGCTGTTGGTTGCTCCGCCCCAGTCCTGGCCTGGCCTGTCTCCGTAATTTTGCGTCCTGTATGTCTGTGATGCACCATACTGGCTTTGTGACTGGTTTGCTGCATATCCTGCACTGCCTGTTAAATTGGCATTCTTCTCACTGGGTGAAGGATTCACTGACCCGATCTCCTGGTTGGCATAGTTGCCTATATTGGACCACATGGCCTTCTCTACACTGCTGTTGGTTGCTCCGCCCCAGTCCTGGCCTGGCCTGTCTCCATATGTTTGATTGCCATATTGATAGGTCGGTGTCTGCGTGAAGCTATACTGGTTGGATATACCCTGCATCCCTTGAGACATATTTTTCCACACAGACTGCATTTGATTGTTCAAATTATTGACGTCATTTTTAGCATTGTTAAGATCCTGCTGGTTTGCAGCAAAGGGTTTATACCATCCCCTCCTGTTCATCACTTCAAATATCATATACTGATTGTTAAACTCATCATTTAAAATGCTTACCATGTCATTTCTGATAGACGCATTGGACGCTTCAGAAACCGCATATGTATAGGTGTTGTTAAGCAGTTTCTGAGAATTTATGCAATCTAAAGCTATATCTCTATCCTGAAAGAACATCCAATCACCTCCTAAAATTGATAATTATACTGCGCTTGAGTTGCTGTATATGCTGGTTGAGTTGTCGTAAAGGTCTGTGCTGCCCTTGCAGAATTCAGGTGCCTTATAAGGGTGTTGTAGTGATTCTGGTGCTTTTGTGCAACCTGCCTGCATACATTTTTCAGTTCAGGGTCACTGGTCATCTCTGCATAGTTCGAAAATTTTGTTATCATGCACATTTCCTGCATGATCTGGTCCTGCAGAACTAAAAGCTCTCTTTCTGTAAGATTTTCTTGCATACCTCAACCTCCTTTTATATTTTTTCAATAATTAGTATCCCAATGGCATAATATTTTATACAAAAAAACCGCTATAAAAGCGGTTCACTATGGCTGAAATTTTTATTTTCCGAAACAGTAAGTATCTTTCTTATGACTTTCAGACCATTCTTTATCTCTTCTTCATCAGTAGAAGCAAACCCCAGTCTGAGGTGTTTTTGTTCGGGACTATCCAGGTAGAAAAAACTACCCGGAGCTACTATCACTTTTTCCTTTATGGCCTCATCATAAATTTGTTTATCTTTAAAGCCCTCCGGCAACGTAAGCCAAAAATTCAAACCTCCATCCGGCACATTGAACATAATGCCTGTATCTCTCATTTGATTCAGACATTCTGCCATAAGGTCTCTCCTTGCCCTGTAAACCGCCCTTAGCATCTCTGTGTGCTTTCTCCATAGACCCTTATCAAGAAAAAGCTGAAGCACCCTCTGGAAAAAACCCGATGTCGCAATATCGCTGGTATATTTGGCTGCCTGTATGGAATCTAAGAGCATGTCCGGCAAGACCATAAAAGCCAGCCTGAGGCCTGGCATAAATACCTTTGAAAAACTCTTTATAAATATCACGTTGTCCGAATGACCGCAGCTCAAGAAAGAAGATGGTCTATTTTCATAATAAATATCACTGGTAAAATCATCCTCAACAATAAAAAACCTGTATTCCTTAGAAAGCCTCAATATCTCTTTCTTTACCTCATCAGAATAGCATATCCCTGTGGGGTTCTGGAATTCAGGCATAACATAAAGCATCCTTATGCTCTGCTTTTTTAAAAGCTCCTCCAGATAGGGTATATTAATGCCGTCTTCCGTGAGCGGTACCTCTGATATACTGGCACCGCGCGATTTAAAAACAGCTATTGCCCCGGCATAGGTCGGCCTTTCCACAAGGACGTTATCACCCTGTTCTATAAGCACCTTGGATATTATATCCAGACCCTGCTGGGCTCCGGATATCACCAATATGTTCCGTGAATTTACCTTTATGCCCTCCTCAGATAACAGACGCGCAAGCGACTCCCTTAGAGGTCTGTATCCCATACTTTCCTGATAGGTAAAAGCCAGGCCACCATCACGGTCTAAGACCTCTGCAAATATACCCTTGAATTCCTCCACAGGAAAAAGCTCATGGGATGGATTGGAGCTGGCAAAATTGATGTACTCATCCCCTGCTGGTATATATGTGTTTTCAGCAGGTTCTAGTTCCCCGTCACTGGAAAGGTCAAGCCTGAAACCATCTGCTCCAATATAGGTGCCGCTTCCTACAATGGAATAGGCCAGGCCTTTCTCCTCCAGCATATGGTATGCATTTACTATGGTGACGCTATTTACCCCTAAGGACTTAGACAGCTTTCTTATAGTAGGAAGTTTAGCCCCCTCTTTTATAATCCCTTTCTCAACCATACCCTTTATCTGAAGATATACCTGCATATAAAGCGGCTCATCCCGTTTTCTATCTATTTTGATGAGGTCTTCAATATTCATAGACATCTCCCCTGTTTCAGTGCTTCCATGGGCAGAGCAGAAACTCCAGCAGGTCTATTATGAGGAAAAGGCAAAGCCCTATTACGCTCAAGATTATTATACCAGAATACATATCCAGATAGTTTACCCTCATCCAGGAATCCATTATGAAATAGCCCATCCCGTATTTTGTGCCGAACGTTTCAGTGAAAAAGAGCACTGAGACCGCTGTCCCCAGCCCTACCCTTATGGAGGTGAGAATCTCAGGCATAGACGCCGGCAGGACTATCTCCCTAAAAATGTCCATCCTGCCTGCCCCAAGGGATTTAAGTGAAAAATATGTTTCCTTTTGAATGCCTTTTACTGCATCCCTTGACGACACAATGATTTGAAAGATAACTATGAGCATTATCATTATTATCTTGGATGATTCCCCCAGACCAAATATGAGCATGACTACAGGAAGCAGAGCAATCTTTGGTATAGGGTATAAAAGATACACTACAGGAGATAGAATGCTGTCAAGGTGCGGAGTGTAGCCCATGGCCAGGCCTATCGGCACACCGATAAGCGCTGACAGCATTAGGCCCATAAATATTCTATAGAGGCTGAATCCTGCATGTACCAAAATCTTTGACATAAAAATCCCATACAGGTTTATAAACACACTGATTGGAGATGGAATAATAGGAAGATGAATAATAAACGATATGATATACCAGAAAGCTACAACCACAGCAGCTGCGTAGAAATAGGTCAGATATCTTTTTAAACTCATTTGGGTCCTTCTCCCTTTATTATTTTTCTTATCTCCATCTCCATCATGTAAAATTCATTTTTAAGCCTCAGGTCATCCATCCCAAAAAGCGGATTGTCCATCACCTTCACAATCCTGCCGGGCGATGGAGAGAGGATAACAATCCTTCTGCCAAGATAAATTGCCTCCTCTATGCTATGGGTAACAATGATTGTAGATACCTTGTATCTATCCCATATCTTGAGGAAAATGTCCTGCGTCTCTTCTCTGGTAATTGCATCCAGCGCCGAGAAAGGCTCGTCCATGAGGAGGATATCTGGCCTTAAAATGAAAGAACGGGCTATGGCAACCCTCTGCCTCTGTCCGCCGGAAATCTGGCCAGGATATCTGCCGGCCAGGCCATCAAGACCCAGCTGTTCCATGATATACCTAACATACTTAATGTCACCTTTTCCCCCGTCCTTGATCTTAAGTCCCAGTAAAGCATTGTCGTACACAGTTCTCCATGGTAAAAGCCCATAGTCCTGCAGTATAAGTCCTATACGCTGACCTGCAGGGTCTACATCCCTCCCGTCTATCAGCACCTTGCCTTCATAATCTTTAATGATGCCCGAAAGTACATACAGCAGTGTAGACTTCCCGCATCCAGAAGGTCCGATGACAGCGCAGATATCACCATCATCTATTGTAAGGTTTATATCCTCAAGCGCTGTAAAAAATCCATCTTTATGCCTGTATCTCACTGTAAGGTCTTCTATTTCAATCATCGGGTATTACCTCACAAATTTATCTTCCACCAGTTCATCATAGCTGAAGCCTTCTTTAATAAGTTTCTTACCTGTAAGCCATTCCATGACACTATCCACATCCTCTTTCGAAGGGAGTCCTGCCTCTGTATAGGATGGGAGCTGCATGGAACCTTTGATATCCTCAGGGAAGCCAGCATCTTTTATGATGATATCTATATATTCAGTTACAGGCTGATTATTTAGATATTCTACGGCCCTGTTGTATGCCTTATACATGGCTTCTATTCCCTTAGAGTTTTTCTTTATAGAATCCGCTGTAAATATCATAACTCCGGGATTAATACCAAGTCTATCTGAGCTATCCAGGAGTTTTGCGCCATTTTTGACTGCTTCCGTTGCCAGGGGGTCAGGCAGTGTAGCAGCTGCCACCTTGCCGTTCTGAAGCATCTCAAGCCTTGTTGGTATCTGGGGTATGGCCACCTTATTCACATCAGTATCTTTAAGGCCAGCCTTCTCCAGCATCCTGTCAGTGGTATATTCTATTATGGTATTGGTAGATATGGCTACATCCTTGCCTTTAAGGTCAGCAACACTGGCTGCTCCTGCATCCTTATTTACCAGCAGCTTATAACTACCGTTTGTCATAGAGGTTATACTTACTTCAAACCCTCCGTCTTTTGCAAAAGCTGCTGCCAGTACATCAGATACAGCGCCATCTATTTTTCCGCTCTGCAGGGCGCTATCTCTCTCCTGAGCGCTCTTAAAGTGCTGTATCTCAACATCCACACCCGCATCCTTAAAATATCCGTTATTGGCTGCCACTATAAGGGGTATGGAATCAACATCAGGCAGCACCCCTATCTTTAAGACTGCATTGCTATCTCCCGAAGAACAGGCAGTTAATATAAACGCTAAAATAAGTAAAGATAACCATGTGCAGAACTTTTTCATGTTATCATCACATTCCTTTCATTATTTCATTTTAATCAATGGGATTACACTGTAAGAACCATGTTGAGAATGATAGTGAGCATCAAATGCAACCTTAAAGCGAGTCTATGATACTCTTAATGAGTGGCAAATGTAGCCGGGGCATCTGGCATGGACTTAAGAGGCCGACGTTGAGGCAAGGACGACGAATGGAGGCGTACCCAGCTAAATAGCAGCTACGAATTATTAGAGTATCAAAACGAGCGATCAGGTGCATAGATGCCGCTATCATTCGTAAATAAACTTCATACCAATTAATGAAAAATTACACTATAAGAAGATATTTTAGTCGACATGTCTCTATCAGAGTCACAGCCATAAGCACCCGTCCAGAAGGCGTCACAAGCCTGCATTCCACTCATAATATAAGTCGTTATCTATCCCGAGGCTTAAAAGTATCCTTCCTGCAATGAAGTCAACCATGTCTTCCACACTCTGAGGCTTATTGTAGAAAGCAGGCATGGCTGGGAGTATGGTGGCTCCCATTTCACTCAACGTGAGCATATTTTTTATATGTATAGTGTTTAGGGGTGTTTCCCTGGGTACCACAACCAGTCTCCTCTTTTCCTTGAGCACTACATCTGCTGATCTTTCTAAAAGATTGCTGGAGACGCCAAGTGCAATCTTGGAAAGGGTAGACATGGAGCAGGGGGCAACAACCATTCCATCTGTTTTGAATGACCCGCTAGATATGGGAGCAAAGAGGTCTTCTATATCATAATAGCAAAGACCCTTTTCATATTTGTCAGCTAAATCCTCTATAGTCCAGCCGGTCTCATATTTCATAACCCTCTCGCCGTTACCCGTAACCACCAGATGCACCTCATTATTCCTTTTTATGAGCTCGTCTATCAGTCTTATGGCATATACCGAGCCACTGGCTCCTGTTATACCTACAATGTATCTTTTCAATGTATCACCTCAAAATTGATAAATCATGCATGATTACACTATAAAAACCCTTATGAAGAATGATAGTGAACATCAAATGCAACCTTAAAGCGAGTCTATGATACTCTTAATGAGTGGCAAATGTAGCCGGGGCATCTGGCATGGACTTAAAAGGCCGACCTTAAGGCTCGTGACGCCGAATGGAGGCGTACCCGACGAAATGCAGCCACGAATTATTAAGTATCAAGATGAGCGATCAGGTGCATGGATGCCGCTATCATTCGCAACAAATGGACTTCTTACACTAAAATCATACATACTCTTTATAGCAAGAATATATCTGCGGTTGTAAATATCAGCAGCACCACACTTACCACCTCATTTATATCATAGGAGGCTATCCTCACATTTTTCAGGTTGGCAGGTGAGACTATGGAGTGCTCGAGGTATAACAGATATGCAACTAAGGCCAGGCCAATGAGATACAGCCACCCCATATCCATAAGAAAATATAGATACACAAGCAGAGCTAAGGCCAACAGATGAAACCCTGTGGATATCCTCAGGGCATTCTCTACTCCAAACCTGGCAGGTATGGAATGTATCCCGTGGCTTCTATCAAACTCCACATCCTGTGTGCCGTATATGATATCAAAGCCAGCAATCCACAGCGTAACCACTGCTCCAAGCACAAGGGAGGGCCACCCTATCTCTCCCCTTACAGCCATCCACGCCCCCACCGGCGCCCCGCCGCAGGCTATACCCAGAACTATGTGGCACAGCCATGTAAACCTCTTGGTGTATGAATATATTATGAATATTATTAGTGCCAGAGGCAGCAACTCCAAACAAAGGGGGTTTAATTCATATGCCGCTAAGGTCATGAGAGCAAAGCAGAGAACCACGATCCCTATAACCTCATAATCCTTTATTATCCCACTGGGAAGGTGCCTGGTGGCAGTCCTTGGGTTTGCGGCGTCTATATTCTTATCTACCAGCCTGTTCAGGGCATTGGCGCCATTTCTGGCACCGACCAGAGCCACCAGAATCCAGAATACTATCCTGGCAGACGGCAGACCATCAGCTGCCCAGAACATGGATATCAGGCCAAAGGGCAGAGAAAAGAGGGTATGGGAAAACATCACCAGTTCCCCATACTGTTTTATCCGGTTAAATACCATACTCCTCCCACCTTCTATCTACCAGTTCCTTAATCTCTCTGTCCATCACTATATCATCAGGCCACTCCCTGGTATGGCCTTCCTCAGGCCACTTTTTTGTGGCGTCTATACCCATCTTATGTCCATAGTGGGGCAGCGGTGAAGCATGGTCCAATGCATCCAGAGGCCCTTCCACTATGACCACATCCCGCTCTGCGTCTATATTGTTAAAGACCTTCCATGCCACTGTGGACATATCCTGTGGGTCTACATCCTCGTCTACAACTATTATCATCTTGGTGTACATCATCTGGCCCATGCCCCAGAGGGCATGCATCACCTTTTTGGCCTGGCCGGGATATCTTTTCTTTATAGACACTATCACGCAGTTGTGAAAAACTCCCTCCAGCGGAAAATTCATATCTACAATCTCCGGGCACTGTATCTTTATTAAAGGCAGAAAAATCCTCTCTGTGGCCTTCCCAAGGAAGCAGTCCTCCATAGGAGGTTTCCCTACCACCGTGGCCGGGTATACTGGATTTTTCCTGTGGGTTATGCAGGTCACATGGAACACGGGATACATATCTTTGAGCGAGTAGTACCCGGTATGGTCACCAAATGGTCCTTCTTCCCTCATCTCATCCACATCCACATAACCCTCCAGTACAAACTCCGCATTGGCAGGTATATAAATATCGTTGGTCTTTGACTTTACTATCTCCAGCGGTGCCTTTCTCAAAAAGCCCGCAAAAAGCATTTCATCAATCTCCTTGGGAAGCGGGGCTGTGGCCGCATAGATGGTGGCAGGGTCGCATCCCAGTGCAACGGACACAGGCATCCTACCCCCCATCCTCTTATACTTCTCATATATCTCCCTGCCATCCTTGTGAAGGTGCCAGTGCATTCCCGTTGTCGTCTCATCATATACCTGCAGCCTGTACATGCCCATGTTCTGCAGGCCTGTCTCCGGATCCTTTGTAATAACTAAAGGCAGGGTCATAAACCTGCCTCCATCCTCCGGCCAGCACTTCAACACAGGCAGCTTTGTAAGGTCAGGTTTTTCCACCACTTCCTGAGAGATCGCCCTCTCCACCTTTTTTGGAAACACCTTGGCCAGCCTGGCCAGTTTAGGCACAGACTTAAGTTTATTCATAAATCCCACATAACTGGACATGTCCATGAAACCTTCTATTTCCCTGGCAATATCATCTATCTCCTCTACCTCAAAGGCCAGGTTTAACCTCTCATATGTTCCAAAGGCATTTATCAATACAGGATACGGTGAACCCTTTATATTTTCAAAAAGCAGTGCCGGACCGCCAGCTTTCACCACTCTGTCATATATCTCCGTTATCTCTAAATCCCTATCAACCTCTGCCTTTACCCTTCTTAAAAGTCCTTTCTCATCCAGTGCTCTAATGAAATCCTGCAAATCCTTGTAAGCCATATCTATCACCCCCTTTAAAATTCTCTACTTACCAGATCATCAGTTAAATCAAAGAAAAAATCCCTGAACTCACTGTGGGGCAGCTTATCAAGCTTAGCCTTAGCCTTGTCTGTATACCTGTCTAATAGTCTCTCCGCATACTCTATCCCGCCATATTTGATGACAAGATTTATGATCCTCTCCACATCATACGGCTGATTTTCTAAAAGGCCGCTGAGTCTACCATCATTGTCATTACTCAAAGCATAGATTAAAGGCAATGTGTATATACCGTCTTTCAAATCATTGCCCACAGGCTTTCCCACTGTGGCTTCGTCTCCAATGTAATCCAGGATATCATCTTTTATCTGAAAAGCCATGCCCAAAAACAGTCCAAACCTCTTTAATTGGTTTATCACATCCCGGCTGCAGTGGGAAACGCTGGCGCCCAGCTCACAGCTCAGCATAAAAAGTAATGCTGTCTTAGAGCGTATCCTTCTCAAATACCTGTATATTGTCATATCCAGGGAAAACCTGGAACGATACTGCTCTATCTCACCCTCGCATACCAACTTTACGACAGAAGCAATGTGGGTTAGAAGGTTTCTATTCCCTTCTAAGCTGAGTATGCTAAAGGATTTACTGAATAGGTAGTCACCAGCAAATATGGCTATATTGATGCCGTGTTGCTGGTGAATAGTCTCCAGACCCCTTCTTGTCTTTGCCTCGTCTATTATATCATCATGAATGAGGGTTGCCATATGGAGAATCTCTATAGATGAGGCAACCCTCATAATCTCATCCATGTTGTATTCACCAAAATGAGCGCTGGCTATGGCCATGGCAGGCCTGAGCCTCTTGCCCCCCGCCGAAGCCAGTGAGCCCAGAGCAGAGTTAATCAGTTCGTTTTTTGAGGATAAAAATTTTCTCAATACGCCCTCAAAAATATCCATTTCTTCCTTTATAACAGGATAATTATCCCAAAGTATCAAATTAAACACCTACCAGATCTAATATGTTACCTGATCTACATTCTTCATCCTGCCCGGAATTCTCACTACAACCCTGTGAGGCAGGCAGATGATGTTTTCACCTGCTTCGTTTATCCAACCCTGTCTCACGCAGAGCCTGTCAGGGCAGTTGGCATCACTGATACGTACCCTGCCGTCCTTTATCTCAACCACGTTATATCCATCCCCATCTACGTGGACAGTAACAGTCTTATCCTGGTCCAGGGGAAGTGCCTCATAGAGTTTGCCATCCACCTCTATATATACAGTATCACCCTGCATCGCTGGCCTTAAAATCGAGTATGCAAAGCCGGCTACAGAGAAGATTATTACAGCTGCTATGAGTATTCTATCACCTATTTTCATAGGTATACTCCTTGTTTGTTATCTCCAAGATACTTTTAGCACCCGATGTGGTGTATACCTTTTTATCAGAGGTTATGATGACAGCCTCAACTCCATCCAACGGCTCAACCAGCTTTAAACCTTTATCCACCCCCAGCACAAATACCGATGTGGAAAGGGCATCACCATCTATGGACCTGTCGCTGATTATGGTGGTGCTGACTATGCCGTTTTCAGAAGGATAGCCCGTTGAAAGGTCAAATATATGATGATACCTTTTGCCGTTTGCCTCGAAGTATCTCTCATAGTTTCCCGAGGTAACCACAGACTTATCCTTTACCCTTACTATCCCTATATAGTCCCCCCTGGAATTAAATGGGTCCTGTATGCCTATACGCCATTCAGAGCCATCCGGTTTTGAGCCCACGGCGTATATATTACCACCAAGATTTATTAGGGCACTCTTTATGTCGTCTTTATTTAAGATCTCTTTAACAGCATCAGCTGCATATCCCTTGGCTATTCCGCCCAGATCCATCCGCATGCCTGCCTGCGGCAGCTTTACTTCCTTATTGCTTTCATTTATATTTACCCTTCTGTAATCGATAAGCCTCAATACCTCATCTATCTCTTCTCTGGCAGGGACCCGGGCGTGGTCTGTCCCAATGCCCCATAGCCTTACCAGAGGCCCCACGGTTATATCAAACATGCCCCCTGTCAAATCCCCATATTTAATCCCTTCTTTAATCACATAGAATGTCTCGTCGTCAACCTTTACGTAATCCTTTCCGGCAGCCTCATTTATTTTTACCACATAGCTGGACGGAAGCTCCGGTGACATTTTGTTGTCAATATCCCTTATGCAGGCAAGAGCATCATCTACCGCCTTTTCAGCTTTAGTCTTCTCTCCGTAGGCAGTTACCTCTATATTGGTATCCAGCATAAAGCCGTTCTTTGTGACAGGTTCTTCTTTTGCTGCTCCCGTGCATCCCTGCACTACAAGCGCCATTATTAATAGCAATAATACTAACAATACAGTGTTCTTTTGTCTCATCTAAAAACCTCCAGGATTTAAGTTGAATTAAAAACATCACATATATAATACCTTAAAAAGTCCCAATTCCACAATAACAGAATTGAGACCAAAATTGTTAAAGCTTTGGCATAATCATAATATATATTCGATAAAACATGGCAAACTCCTTTTTTGCAAAAAAATTTTTCATCAATCCAATTACACATTTATATTATACAACTGAATAAACCTCTTGGTTAAAAATTTTTATGTAAATATATAAATTAAGGAATACCATTTTTTATCCCGTTGTTGTATAATTGTCTTGGATTGTTTGACTAATATGTAATATAAGGGGGGCAGTAAATGGCAAAGGGCTACAAAATCATTGTCCTCGGTGGCGGATTCGGCGGCCTGTCGGCAGCTCAGAATCTGGATAGATACCTGTGGGGAAAGAACGACGTTGAGATAACCCTCATCAACAGGACCGATAAGCAGGTATACATGACTGAGCTCCATGAAGTTGCCGGAAACCGTATCCCACCAGAGGGTGTATTATATTCCCTAAAAGAAGCTCTTGAGGGCACAAGAGTAAAACTGGTTGTGGACAGCGTCACAAAGGTTGATATCCAGAACAAAAAGCTCTTTTCTGAAAAAGGAGAGTACAACTTCGACTACCTGGTTATTGCCAACGGCAGTCAGCCCACATACTTTGGCATACCTGGCATGAAGGAAAACGCCATGACGCTCTGGTCCTTAGAGGATGCAGTGAAGATTAGAGACCACGTTCAAGAGGTCTTTGAGGCTGCCTCTAAGGAGAAGGACCCAGAAAAGAGAAAATCCATGCTCACATTTATTGTAGGCGGCGGTGGATTTACAGGCATCGAGCTGGTAGGTGAATTTATAGAGTGGTTTGATGAACTGGCAGTAAGATACAACATCCCGCGGAATGAGATAGACCTCAGGGTTGTTGAGGCTCTTCCTACCATTCTTCCCAACTTCAAGGAGGACCTCAGGACAAAGGCAGAAAATTATCTTAAATCCCACGGCGTAAAGCTAATGACCAATGCTGCCATTACCAGCGTTGAGTCTGATGGCATTTCATTAAAGAGCGGTGAGAAAATCTATACCAACACCTTCATATGGACTGGCGGCGTTGAGGCTGAGGGTACAGCAGCAGGTATAGAAGGTATAGAAAAGGGACGCCGCGGCAGGATAAAGGTTAACAGCTTCATGCAGACAAACGTACCCTATGTGTGTGCTATAGGCGACTGTGCAGAGTATGTTGACGAAAAGGGTGCTCCCATGCCCGCATTAGTTGAATCTGCTATGCAGTCTGGCGAGTGTGCTGCAAGAAATATCGCTGCAGATATACAGGGTAAAGAAAAGAAGCCGTTGAAGCTTAATCTCCACGGCAACATGGTGTCCATAGGCAGCAAGTATACTGTATCTGATGCCGGTGGCATGCATACCTCTGGATTTATAGCTACTGCATTAAAGCACGCAGTAGATATGCATTATCTCCTCTTTGCATCCGGTATCGGCATGGTTATACAATACCTATCCCATCAGTTTATGGAAAAGAAGACAAAGGTCGGATTCTGGATACACCATGCAAAGGTGCGCACCAGTATGGCCTGGCTTGTACCGCTCAGGGTATTTTTAGGAATCCAGTGGCTTATAGAGGGTGTAAATAAGATAAACGGTGGCTGGCTTACAACACCCAACCTGATTCAGACAATGATACCAGGTGCTGCAGGAGCAGTTTCTGGAGCATCCCAGGCAGCAGAGGCTGTCACCAGTGCTACACAGGTTGCCGAAGCGACGGCTGCGTCAGCCCCTGGATGGTATATGTGGTTTATGCAGACATTTATATTCCCTCATTCTCTGCTCTTCCAGTGGGGAATTGCACTGGGTGAGGCAATAATAGGCATACTTTTAATACTTGGACTCTTAACAGTTCTTGCCGGACTGGGCTCCATATTTCTGAATATAAACTTCATGCTGTCAGG
The DNA here is from genome assembly GCA_030016635.1 of Thermoanaerobacteraceae bacterium. Classification (GTDB taxonomy): domain Bacteria; phylum Bacillota; class Thermoanaerobacteria; order Thermoanaerobacterales; family UBA4877; genus JASEJQ01. Next base: position 21,802 of record JASEJQ010000018.1, read on the forward strand.
CATGGGTGACTGGTGGTATATGATGTCCAGCATCCCGATGCTGGCAGGAGCAGGAAGGTCCTTTGGTCTGGACTATTGGTTTGTGCCATGGATCGCCAAGGTATTCAAGCGCTGGTACAGGGGAAGGCAAAAGTCGGTATAAACATAAAAGACCTCGAAGCTTACCTTCGGGGTCTTTTCTTATACTTCTCTATTATATTTTCTGCTACTTCATCCATAGATAGCGAAAAGTCCATAGCCGTCTTTTGTATGTATCTGTGGGCCTCTTCTTCAGTGTAGCGCTCATATTCCATCAGATAGGCCTTGGCCTTGTTAAGCCGCTTTTGCAGTTCCAGCCTTTTATCCAGCTCCTCAGCCTTACGGGCTGCAGCCTTAAGGTTCCTTTTATATTTCAGGAGGGAGTTCAAGGTGCCAAGGACAGTAAAAGGAGATACCGGTTTTATAAGGTAGACTATATCATCGGAATGTATGCTGGTTGTCTTATAGGTGCCTGCATTCACCATGGTGATGACAGGAGAAATGCCCTCATCCACCAACATGTCGGATACTACCACGCCATTAATTCCGGAGAGGACCTCATCCAGCACAACCGCCTCAGGCTGGATTGACTTTGAAAGCCTTAAAGCAGACGCACCGTCGCTGGCCGTATAGACCACGTATCCCGATGATTTTAAGGTATCCTTTAACTGATCTTTTAGATTAACATCCGAAGCAGCCAGAAGTATCTTCTCCTGTCCCATTGAAACACCCCAATCAAATTTTAATACTTTGTGAGGTACCTTTCAAGCTCCCATGGTGTTACATATGTCCTGTACTGGTCCCATTCTTCCATTTCTGCTGCGATGAACCTCTCAACGGTGTGCGGGCTCAAGGTGTTCTTTATAACCTCATCCTTATCCAGCTCTTTAACAGCTTCCTCCAATGAACCTGGCAGCCTATCTATATTGGAATCACCCAGTTCTTCCTCAGTCATATGGTATATATTCCTGTTGACGGCCTCTGGAGGTTCTATCTTATTGATTATACCATCCAGGCCTGCCTCCAAGACAACAGCCAGTGCCAGATACGGGTTGCATGATGGATCAGGGTTTCTGAGCTCAAGCCTCGTTGATGCACCCCTCTTGGCAGGTATCCTTATAAGAGGGCTTCTGTTTCTTGCTGACCAAGCCACATAAACAGGTGCCTCAAATCCAGAAACAAGCCTCTTATATGAGTTTATTGTAGGATTTGTTATAGCGCATATGGCCTTTGCATGCTTCATTAGTCCACCCATAAAATAATATGCTTCCTTGCTGAGCTGTAGTTCACCATTTGGATCAAAAAACGCATTTTCCCCATCCTTAGTAAGAGACATGTTGGTATGCATACCCGAACCAGGTATACCGTAGACTGGCTTTGGCATGAATGTGGCATGAAGCCCATTCCGCTGCGCCACTATTCTTACCGCCATTTTAAAGGTCATGATGTTGTCTGCCGTTGCCAGGGCGTCATCATACTTGAAGTCTATCTCATGCTGGCCAGGCCCTACCTCGTGGTGTGAAGCCTCTATCTCAAACCCCATCTGCTTTAATGTCTTAACCATGTCACGCCTTGCTGCTTCTCCTAAGTCCACCGGTGCCAGGTCAAAATAGCTGGCATTGTCGTGGGTAATCGTGGTAGCTTCACCCTTCTCATTGGTGAGGAAAAGATAAAACTCACACTCAGGCCCCACATTAAACCCATAGCCTAATTCTTCTGCATGTTTTAATGCCTTCTTAAGTATATATCTGGGGTCTCCATCAAAGGGTGTCCCATTGGGGTTGTATACGTCACAGATAAGCCTGGCCTCAAGGCTTTCGCCTGACCATGGGTAGATGGTAAAGCTGGACGGGTCTGGTCTTAAGTACATATCCGACTCCTCTATCCTTGCAAATCCATCAATGGAAGACCCGTCAAACATCTTCTCATTGTCTAAGGCCTTCTCCAGTTCCTCTCGTGTTATCGACACATTTTTCATCACACCAAAGATGTCCGTAAACTGCAGGTGAATAAACTCTACTCCTAATTCCTCAGCCTTTTTCAATACATCCTCTTTTGATAACTTTGGCCTTGCCATACACAGTCCTCCTATATAATAAAATAAGGTGCCCACGGTCAGTATTACACTGACCAGGACACCCTTGCCCAAAAAACTATGAATATATATTAACACATTCGCTGTTTATCTGTCAATGGCTTTTTTCTGCTTTACAGCCTCATTCAACTCATTTAATAGCTTATTGAGGTCGCATCCATATATTTGAGCTGCCCGCTCAATGCTCTTATAGAGAGCACCTCCTCAGCCAAAGCAAACTATGCCGTTGTCATAGAATATATCCTCCAGATCTACATCTGGATATTTTTTGAGCACATCAAATATTATCATATCCCTGGTAATCATGTAGTCAACCCCTTAGATATATGCTTTTACTTTATTAAGCACAGCCTGTTTGGGAGTAACACCCACTATTTTATCCACCATCTGGCCATTCTTGAATATGCCCATGGTAGGGATGCTCATAATCCTGTAGGCCGATGCAGTGGCTGGGTTCTCATCCACATTCAGCTTTGCAACTGTAAAGTCCTCATTCTCTGCAGCGATTTCGTCCAGTACCGGTGCCATCATCCTGCACGGCCCGCACCATGCCGCCCAGAAGTCCACAAGGACAACCTTATTTGATTTTAATACTTTATCCTCAAAGTCTCTATCAGTTACTACTACTGGTTTACCCATAAATGTACCTCCTTTTACTATCCCCTCGTACAGGGGGGGACTATATAAATAGTATCACATTATCTTTGATTTTGTCAATACGTACTTTATCTGGTAAATTTAATCACAGAGTCAATCAGTTTTTTTACGTCATCTAACATTACTTTATCCTTATCGTCCTTTATTATGCATTCCGCAGCATGCTCCTGAAGCAAAAAATATCCAATTTTTTCTATAGAAGATTTTACTGCAGCGATCTGCAGAAGTATGTCATCGCAGCTTTTCCCGTCTTCTATCATCTTCTCTATACCGCCAATATGCCCCTGGACTGTATGCAGCCTGTTGATTATATCTTTTTTTACCTCTTCTGTAATCATGGTTACCTCCCAAATTTCATAAGTATATTAATATTTTATCACAAAAAACATCAAAAAGTAATTTTTCTAATTATATCTTTTCCATTCTGGCTCTTTTTTGAATAAATCTCAAAGCCTTCTTTTTTCTGCTGGTTTGCCCAATGCAGGAGATTTATGGCAACACCTATGGTATAAAACAAATCATTCCCATAGACGTCGCTGCACTCTACAAGTTTTTTATAAGACTCATCACTGAACTCTATGCTCAGCCTATTGGACACCTGCATCACTCCCTTTGTTTGCATAATAATAGCCAAGGACGAAGCCAAGTGGACCAGTTATTATCTGATTGAATGTCTTGATAAGCTCCAGCACATTATCAAAACTTCCGCCCGTAGCAGTTAACCCCCATACTGCCATGATGATGTTTATCACAGCAAAAAGGCCAATAATTACAAAGCCCAGTATGCTGGCCGTCGCCTCTCTCTTTATCACCTGGACCTCTTCCTGATTCAGGTTTATGTTGTCACCTATATTTCCCTCTAATTCCTCAATTGCAGGCGGCTCCATAAAATCACCCCTAAATTAAATATATTCTCATTGCACCCTATATGTTAATACAAAAAATGTATGCTATGGGACGCATGTGCGAATAATAAAATCGGAGGTGATACCATGGCAAATGTCCAGGTTAGGTGCAGCGTAAATAACTGCCACTATTGGGCTCAAAATAACTACTGCACCGCCAATCAGATTCTTGTGACATCGGATAGTATAAGTGACAGGTATGGTGACAGCTACGATGCCCCGTCAGTACAGAGCACCCTTGCAACACCGGTACAGATGAGCATGGAGACTTGTTGCAAAACATTTGTACCCAAAAACTCCGGCGCCCACAACATGGACAATGTTAAAAGACAGTAAAAGGCTGCTGAGCAGCCTTTTACCTTAATGTAACAAAGTTCTGGGTATAGTATGCACTCATTTGACCGCCAAAATATACTCCCACACCAAGTTCCTCAAAGTCTTTGTTTAATATGTTACTCCTGTGACCCTCAGAGTTCATCCAGCCCTCATGGGCAAATATGGCATCCCTGTATCCAGCGGCTATATTTTCTCCAGCAGTAATGAAGTATTCTATACCTGCATCCTTCATCCTGTCAAATGGTGTTTTCCCCTGCAGGTCTGTATGGTTGAAATAGTTGTTTACAGCCATGTCCTTAGAATGATAAAGTGCAGATTCATGGGCCTTATCATTCCACTTCAGAGGTTTCATGCCCTCCCTAACCCTCACAATGTTTACCAGATCCAGTGTCTCCATCTCAAAGGCCCTGGCAATCGCATCATCTGCAGCTCCAAAAAATCCTATACTCTCCTCATATGATTTCTCTATAATCTGTAGGGACGTTACTGAGTTCCCCTTTTTCTTATCGAAGAATATTGTAGCATAACTATCTCCGGCATCCAGTGTAATATATCCATCATTATTCAGTATATAGTAGGTATTGCCTTTTAAAATCCTGTCAAGACCTGTACCATATACCTTCTCTACGTCCGTACGTCCTTCCCCATAGTATATATCCTTCCATTTTAAATCAGTAGAATTGGTATATAGTGCTGCCACCTTGCCATTGCCAATGCCTACCTGTATATATTTACTATAGTCTTTATTATAAATCCACCATTCAAAACCATATTCACTCTTGTCCCTCCTCTGAGGCTTGCCCAATTTCTTTACTACCGCATCCTGGGTATCTCCTATGACTATACTGAATGGCAAAACAGCATTGGCATTGTTCTTGACCTCTGCACCCTCTATGCTGCCCACAGTTTTTGGACTGACCAACGTTGCATCGGCAGTTGTAATTGCAACTGTATTAGAATCCCACAGGACATTAGCACCCAGTCCTTCACTGACAACCCTCACAGGTACCATGGTATAACCATCCACAATCTGCGGCGGCACATCCAGCACTATATCCCTGCCGTCTATAACAGCTCTTGTGTTATCTACCTGCATCCAGAGATTATCGGAAGTTATTGTTCTGTCTCTGTCATTCCATGTCACCTTATACCCCAGGGCCTCAAAGATGGACCGCATTGGTACCAGTACCCTGCCTTCTTCTATTACCGGATTTATCGGTGTATTAAGCAATTCGCCATTAACTACTACAGAGATATTATCTTTTGCTGAAACTGCAGCAAAGGATGAAAATAATAGAAAAATCAGAAGCAGAAAAGATATGAAAGACTTTAGTTTATGCAACAACATCAGCTCCCTTTTATAGTTAAAAATTAATTTTGCTGAAAATTCATCAGGATGGACGCCTGCTGAGCCAACGCTTAAGGCTTGTGACGCCGAATGGAGGCGTACCCGGCGGAATGCAGACACAAATCTTAGAGTATCAAGACGAGCGATCAGGTGCCGGGATGTTATTGCCATGCACATGTTCCAATAACTTATTAAAGTTAAATCAATTTGAGTTAATATTCAATGATGTATGCTTTATTATACAATGAAAAATGGGCCTCAGGCAATGGTAGAAATAGCCCAGAGTGGTATAATTTATATAAGGTTTTCGCTTAGAATAAATATCAGGGAGGGATCATAATGGAAAGTAAGATAACATTTGTGAAGGGTGATATAACACTGCAGGACACAGATGCCATAGTAAATGCAGCAAACTCCAGCCTCCTGGGAGGCGGAGGGGTAGATGGTGCTATACACAGGGCGGCAGGGCCAAAGCTGGATGAGGAATGCAGGAAGATTGGGGGCTGCCCCACTGGCCAGGCCGTAATAACCACCGGCGGCAACCTCAAGGCAAAATATGTAATCCACACCGTTGGGCCTGTATGGCACGGAGGCACACTTAACGAACCGGACCTCCTTGCCTCCTGCTATATAAATAGTCTCAAACTTGCAGATGAAAACGGCATAAAGACCATCGCCTTTCCATCTATCAGCACAGGGGCATATGGCTACCCTGTAGAACAAGCAGCACACATTGCAGTAAAGACAGTATCTGACTATTTAAAGAACAACATTGCAATAGAAGAGGTTAGATTTGTCCTCTTTTCAGACAGAGACTATCAGGTATATGTAAAAGCATATAAGGAATTAAAGTAACCCTATGAAGAGAGGGTATCCTTAGATGCCCTCTCCTTTAATATATCTGAGTATAGAATATGCCATTTCCGCAGTCTGTACTTTACCTTTTCAAAACTGACGCCAAAGAGCTTAGCAATATCCGTCGTCGAAACCTCTGCGTAGAGCGTCTTTAATTCTTCCCTTGTAAGTTCATCCAGTTTTAACTCCTCACCATTCATTTTCCGCGTTAACAGCTCATGATAAAAGCTGCCATATGTATTTCCATTAGCCTTATTTTCCATCAGAACCACCCAATGCTTATTCTGCCACCTCAAGAGCAATTTCAATCATATCCTTAAAGGTTTTTTCTCTTTCCTCTGAGCTTGTGGCATGTCCCGTGACCAAGCTGTCGCTCACAGTAAGTATGGTAAGGGCATCCACACCATACTTTGCAGCTAAGGTATACAGTCCTGCTGTCTCCATCTCCACAGCCAACACCCCGAACTTAGCCCACAGCCTCCACGCCTCCGGGTCATCATCATAGAAAGTATCAGATGAAAGGACATTACCCACTTTCACATCCATGCCCCTCTCCACTGCCACATCGTAAGCCTTCTTAAGAAGCCTGAAGCTGGCCGTAGGGGCATAATCCATTCCATTAAACCTCAGCTTATTTATAGCGGAGTCTGTAGAAGAACTCATAGCCAGTATTACATCCCTGATGTTTATACCCGGCTGCATCGCCCCGCAGGTTCCCACCCTGATGAGGTTCTTTACCCCGTACTGAGTAATAAGCTCATTTGCATAAATGGATATAGATGGTATACCCATGCCGGTACCCTGTACAGACACTCTTTTCCCTTTATATGTACCGGTATATCCATACATTCCCCTTACCTCATTATAGCAAACTGCATCCTCTAAAAAATTTTCCGCTATATATTTTGCCCTCAATGGGTCTCCAGGCAAAAGGACCGTCTTTGCTATATCATTCTCCATTGCACCTATATGTATGCTCATAAATAAGACCTCCAATTCTTTAGCATAATACCATATAATTATAACACTTTTAACCTTTAGATAAAAATATCCATGCATCATTAAAACTTAATTTTGTCCTTGTAAACCGCGGCAAGGCCAATGCATGTGTCTGCAGCGCCATAGTATACATAAATACTCCCGTTCTTTTCACATGCCCCACAACTAAAAACCACATTGGTACGAGGCCATTCCTCTCTCAATCCAGTTCCGGCTCCAGTATCGGCTCTTTTTGCCTTGCTATGACCTTTGATGGGTCGTCTGCATCCAGCAGTGCAGCTCCCAGCCTGTATATGTGGTTTTCATCGACCCTGTAGTACATCATTAGCCAGCCGTCTACTACCCTCAAAGGTGGACCGGCTATACCTATCTTTGTGGAATCCCACCGGCCAGGCCTTGGCTCCATGATAACCTTGTGCCCATACCATTCTTTCAAGTCCTCAGAATAAGCAATCCATATATCCGGATGCCTCCTGTTAAACATCACATACTTCCCATCTATCTTATCTGCATCATCAGTGCATAAAGAATCTATGGAGAGCCTTACAGGTATCCATCCATATACCGCCGTTCTTTGTGTAGTACCAAAACCAGTGTCCAGGAGGTATATGATCATCGTGAGCATAATTTTCTAAATCCGCCCTCTCAAGAAGTCCAAAAATCCTGCTGTCGATTAGCCGCTTTACTATAAGGTAGATAGAATTTCTCCTCATCACATAATCTATGGTAGTCTTTAACCCATTTTTCCTTGCAATTTCAATAAGCTCTTGAGTCTCTTCCGGCCTCAAAGCACCCGGCTTTTCAAAGAACACATGCTTACCTACCAGCAGTGCCTTTCTCCCAATACTGTAATGCAGATATGGTGGTGTAGCAATGATGGCTATGTCCACATTGGCGTCAGCTATAAGTTCATCGACATTCTCATAGGCTTTTGAAACTTTAAACCGCCTCTCAAACTCGCTCAGCTTTTCCCTATCCACGTCACATACAGCAGCAATGACGGCTAAATTTCTTCACTGCTGCTTTTTTGTCTTCGGAAAATAGGCCTAAAATTGTATCGGTATCTACCATTTTTGTAAAGTAATTATTATCATTTAGATAGCAGCCATAGCTACTCCACTTATAGTCAGCCACCTTCTCAACTATCCCCGCTTTCACTGGATTTTGATGTATGTACCTTGCTAAAGACAATACGTAACTGTCCTGTTCCACTGCTTCACTTTTAAACCTATCCTGGAACAAATGACCTACCCTTTTATATTTCTTATTGAAATAATAGACGTAGCTTACAGTAATACGTTTCAAAACCCTGGATACGACCTCAGTTCCTTCACTTAACATTAACTGAATATGATTATCCATAAGGCATGAAGGTAAAACTTATCCCCTTGTTTCTTTTCATATACCGTTTCCATGAAGCGTTGTTTATCTTCATCGCAGTTAAATATGTTTTTCTCTCGTTCCCACGAAGCATAATATGGTAATACCCGCTTTTACTTCAAATTCTTTGCTGTCTTGGCATTTTTATCACCCTATGAATAATATACCAATTGAAATGAGACCCGTCAAGACAAGGGAACCGTCCCCGTGTCTGGGCGATTCCTATTTTTAATCTCCAGCATCCTTTGCACCTCCATTAATTATACAGATTTTCTATTCTGAAATTAAGACTTATGTATATATATTAAAGTCTCTCTCCCATCTGTCATATAATCTCCGACTGGAAAGAGACTTTGACCATGTTCAACTTTTTCAATATATATTTCTATAGACTTTCAGCCTTTTTATATATCTCATCGATTTCATCTTTTGATATTACTAATTGTAGAGCATAGGCTATTATTATTATGCCCGGTATGTCTACAAGTAACCTTGTAACTGCAAAAGGCACTCCAAGAGCTGATAATTCAAACAGAAACATTGGTATCTTAGTGGTAGACCAGGCCCCAATGAAAATAAGTATATTGCTGAATTTCACACCTTTTTTCATAAAGACTGCTGCTACTGGAAAAGCTCCATATAATGGACCCGCTGCTGCTGACCCAATAATAATTGCAAGTATTATCCCTTTAAGCCCTGACCCCTCTCCCATATATCTCATCATTATTTCCCTTGGTACCCATACATCAAGGAGCCCTAAAAGCACAAATACCGGAGGGATGACCAGTGCCATTTCTTTAAAACTATATCCGGCAATGCCAAGTGCCTTTAGCCCAAGGCTTCTGTTGACTAATGCAACTATTGCAACTATAACTATTGTAACTAAAAAAAATTGGTATCTCTTTAATAATCCCTTTATGTCCTTCATATTCCACCCACAACCTTTCCAATAACAAATGCTACAACAAAAGAAAAGATAAATGCAAGTGAATTTCTCCATATTGTAAGTTTTTTACCAAAATACTTAATTTCAAGGGGCATCGTAACTACCCCTACCATCATAAGAGAAGAAACAAATGCACCTATCTGCATATATCCTGCCCCATTTTGCAGCAACATGGCAGCCATAGGAAAGGCTACAAACCCCGGAATCAATGTTATTGCACCAATAATGGCACAGACAATTATCCCTATCCATCCTGAACTGTTACCAATCAATTTGGATACAGTCTCAGGGTTCAATGCTGCCAGTACAATTCCCATGAGCATAATCACCCCTAAAAACTGGGGAAGTATGTTTTCAAAAGATTTCCACGACTTTTTTAGTGCCTGTTTAGTCTTTTTCTTATCATTAAAATATGATATGAAAAGTAGTATTATAGTTATACCGTATAGAATATAATTATCCATCTATACCCCCTCCTTTAATTCTTAATAATCCCAACATTGCAGCATCCATTATATTCAAACTGTATTGTAACATGGTTGATGCCAAAATGCTCATGTAGTTCATGCTCTATTTCCCCATATACTTCCCCTGTTTCACTTACCATCATATCTTTAATATTTACATGGGCCTCAAAGTTTATGTTGTTATCGTCCAGACTCCACACATGCACATGGTGAACATCTTCAACTTCAGGTATTTTCTTTATTTCTTCCACAAGTTCATATATATTTATATTTTCAGGTACCCCTTGCATTAATACATTCACTACTTTTTTTATTATCTCGAAGCTTTCCTTTAATACATAAATTCCTATTGCAACTGTAAGAAGCGGGTCTACCCAGTATACTTTAAAATATCTGATCATCACGCCGCCAAACAGCACTCCTACTGAGGACAGTGCATCACTGAACAAATGCAAATATGCTGATTTTATGTTCATATCACCTTTAGAACCTTTATGAAGCAAATATGCACCTAAAAAATTTGCAATAAGTCCAATAAGAGCAACCCATATAACGACAGTCCCATTTATTGTTTCCGGACTTATAAATTTGCTATATGCCTCTTTAAAAAGGAACAATGAAATACCTACCAAAACGGAAGAATTTATCAATGCTGCAAGTATGCTTGACCTTTTATAGCCAAACGTCCTTTTTTCATCATTCTGCTTTTGGGAAATTTTTATGGCAGTAATGCTGACAATGATTGAAAGCGCATCACTCAAATTATGAAGCGCATCTGAAACCAGCGACAGGCTACCTGCAAGGATACCGCCAATAACTTCCGCAGTAGTTATTATAAAATTCAATATCAATGTTATAACAAGATTTGCTGTCTTAATGCCCGACACATCATGGTTATGCAAATGACCATGTCTATAATTATCCATATAAATAAACTCCTTCCATTAATTGAGGAAAATAATAACAATGGCTTGTCCCGATATATACTGTCTCGCCATATCACCTACCTTATATCCTTAACATAGTCTGAAACAAACTTTTCAGTACTTGCTATAATATCCTTTACCTCTTCACTGCTCAGCCTGTAATGAATATTTAAACCCTTCTTTTCACATGTAACCAATCCTGCATCTTTCAGTATCCTCAAATGCTGGGATAAATTTGATTGGCTGAACTCAATGTTTTCGTTTAATTTGCAAACACACTTCGGCCCTTCAAAAAGATATTTGATAATCTTATACCTTACAGGGTGTCCCAATGCTTTCAATACTCTTACACTTAAACTGTCCTGTTTCATAGCCTTTCCTCCTCTCGAACCTCTAACTTTTAATTTCTATAGATAACAGTCTTGCTGAGAGATACATATTTGTCAATATCTATATTGGCCTTTTTATTTAAAGTTGTATTATTATATAAGTAAATTATAAATTAATGATGCTTACTTAGTCAATATCTATTTCTAAAAGGCAGGTAAAAATTGTGGTAATTGAAACCATTAATACTCCCATAGCAATCCTTGGGGGAGAACCAGCAGGGTATGTGGCTGCCATCCGCGCCTCTCAGCTTGACATTTCTCCTTTCAGTACTTTCCTCTTTCAACTTAAAAAAGGGCACAAAAAAGCAGCTGCTTTTTCAAAAATCATGCAGCCGCTTATATTTGTGTTGTCTTAGGAGGCTATATAAAACCGGCATTTAAATTTAAAATTTAATGCTGGTTTGTTTCCTATTCCTGTAATTTTCTTAAGTATATTTAAAGTACATCTGTGGATTGGCGTTTTTAGAGGGTTAAAACCGCTCTTTTGTTTAACCGTGAAAAAATCAATATATAGTGCATTTATCTTTAATAATTTACTATATATTGTGGTTTTTAGCCTTTTCCATTAAAGTACATCAGAACCACTGCTTCAACATGCTCCGAGCGATGAAAAGCAAGCAAAAGAAAACACTTATATATATTTCCTTAAAGCATTAATAAAAGTAAACCCCGGGTTACCCCAGGGCCGCTCATTCCAAAATATCTATTCACATTCATGCATGTACCGCACACAATTCCTGCCGGCGGCTTTGGCCTCGTACATCAGGTCGTCTGCCCTTTGCATCAAACGTATCTCCGGGGCAGTAGCCGGCAACTCCGAAACTGGCAGTCACGCTACCCACACCCGGCATAGCCATACGGCTTAAACTTTCCCACAGTTCTTCCGCCAAAACTGCCGCCTTATTTACCGTTGTATCCGGCAGAAGTATAACAAATTCCTCCCCGCTCCAACGGGCAAGGGTATCTATTTTGCGGATCCTGTTCTTAATCATTTCTGCCATGCTTTTAAGAACTAAGTCTCCAGCGTTATGGCCAAAATGGTCATTGATGCTCTTAAACCGGTCTATGTCCAGCATGGTCAGGGAAAACTCTCTGCCCGCCCGCCTGGCCCGTTCTATTTCTTCTTCCAGTTTTGGCACAAAATAGCGGCGGTTTTAAACATTCGTCAGGGTATCAGTCATAGATAAAAGGCGAAGTTCCTCTTCAATTTTTTGTACCTGGTAACATCGGTAGCATAATGAAGATAAATGTCCTCTCCCAGTGGAACCCACCAGATATCCCAGATAGTGCCCGACAGCTCTACTTCGCAGTTTACCGGTTCATTCATGTCCAAAGCTTCGTCGCCACGGCAGAAGCAGCATTTGGTGTCCGGCAGCGGCGAGCCGTTTTTTTCTAATGCCTCCCTGTATTCATCCGGCAGGTTCCCCCCCGCAAGGACTCTTTCCCAGCAATAATCTCCAATTTTTGTCCCAAATAATGACGCCGCTGCTTTATTCTGTACCAGAATACGGCGTTCTCTTAAAACCAGCCAGGCTGGACTGGGAAGGCCCTCCAGCATCAGGCGGAGCCGCTCTTCTTTGCGCCTGTTTTCCTCTCCAGCCGCTTGCGTTCTCTGATGTCACGCACAATTCCCACCGCATGCCACTCGTCTTTGATTCTCAGTGCAGACAGTGAAAGTTCTACATCAAGCTTTCGCCCGTCTTTGTGTTTAGCTTTCAACTCAATTGTTTTCCCTATGGCATTCCCTTCCCCGGTCAACTGAAAGCACGTGAAAGCCTGAATATGAACCTCATAAAGACGCTCATCAGGTACCATCAGCCGGCGTAGTTCCTTCCCCAGGATTTCTTCCCGGGAGTAGCCGAATAGCTGTTCCGCCGCCGGGTTCCAAAAAGTGACGCTCCCCTGCCCATCAAGCATGACGATGGCGTCCCGGGCTGCGTCCATAATGGCGCTTAATGTCGCTTCTTTTTCTTGCAGCCCCTCTTCCATCGCTCTGCGTTCAGTCAGGTCAACAACCAACGCCAGACATAATTTTTCTCCCTCGTAATCGAAAAGCTGCAAATTTATTTCCACAGGATACAGGGTACCGTCTTTGCGGTGGTGCACTGTTTCAAATAGGACCTGCTCCTCTTCCCCGCTGAACAGTGGGTTAAGGAGTTTCTGGAAACTCTCCAGGTCAAATTCTGGTTTGAGGTCGAGAGGGGTCATGGTGTTCAGTTTTTCGATTGTATATCCCAGGTTTTTTCTGGCAGTGCGGTTTACTGCAACGAATTTTAAAGACTTCGGATGAAAAATATAGAGTTCATCCAGGGAGTTTTCAAACATTCTGGCATGGGTATTTGCTTCATGAAGCTTCATGGCCATTTCCACTGTGGATAGCAATGCAGCTTTGTCCGTATTTTTTAACACGAACCCATAAGCCTTAACCTCTTTTATTTTATCAATAATTTCCCCGGATGTGTTGGCGGTGAGAAATACAACGGGAATATCCCGGGATTTAAGTATTCTGCGGGCCGCTTCTACGCCGTCCATTTTACCCGCCAATTCGATATCCATCAGAATCAGGTCTGGCGGAAAGCCGCCATAGGCTTTTTGCACCGCTTCTTCCCCTGTAACGGCAGTTTCCGTCTCATAGCCGTTTTTATGTAATAGCTCTAAAATAACAAGCTGGGTTAAACGGCTGTCATACACCAACAGTATTTTTTTCTTTTTACCAAGTCTTTTTTACGCATTCCTTACCACCTTAAATTATCCCTTTACTTTCATCTATAGTTTAAGATCATAGCACATTATACTTTAAACCTCGCCACCAGGGAACACAGCTTTTTCCTATTGCTGGCCAAGAATATCCTTACAACCTCCGGGTCAAACTGGATACCCGCATTTCTTTTTAGCTCAGCAACTGCCTCCTCACTGCTCATGGCTTTGCGGTACGGGCGGTCGCTGGTCATGGCGTCATAGGCGTCTGCCACAGCCAGAATACGGCAGAGTAAGGGGATTTCTTCGCCTTTTAAACCTCTCGGATAGCCTTTACCATCCCAGCGCTCGTGATGAGCGAGGATGTATTCAGCCACAGCCGAAAGTTCCGGAATGTTTCGGGCGATACGGTAGCCGATTTCGGGATGCTTTTTCATCTCCTCCCATTCTGCGGCATTCAAAGGTCCGGGCTTTTGTAAGACACTTTCTTTAATACCTATTTTTCCAATGTCATGCAGCACAGCTAATAAAGCCAGCTCGTCCAGTTCTCTTACAGAAAGTTCCATTTCTCTGCCTATTGTAAGGCAGTAGTTTTTCAAACGTTCGGCATGTTCCTCCGTTTCCATGCTTTTGGAAAACAGGGTGGCAAGTAGGGTATTGATAATGCCATTATGGTAGCTTTTGCACTCAAGAAGCTTATGACGGTACATCCATTCCTCGGCTTCTTTGATGACTTGCCCAAGACTTTCCGATACTTGTGCCTTCACTGCATAACCCATGGCTATGCTAAGTTGCACGGGTCCGTCGCTATCCTTCAAACACCTGTTTTTGATCCGTTCAATGATTTCTTCTGCGGTTTTGGCGGAAGTCCGGGGCAGGAGGATAAGAAATTCGTCCCCTCCCCAGCGGGCGATGAAGTCTTCTTTTCGGCAGCTTTCCTTTAATATCTCTGCCGCTTTTTTCAAAAGCTTGTCCCCCTCTTCGTTGCCGAAGGCATCGTTAACCAGTTTCAGCCCGTTGACATCGGTCATGATTACCGCCAGGGGAAGTTCCAGCCGCTTGATCTGTTCTTCCATAAACCGCCGGTTATAAAGGCCGGTCAGTGAATCATGGTAGCTTAAATAGAGGATTTTTTCCTGCCAGGCTTTCTCCTGCGTGACATCGCGGAAAACCATGACCTCTCCGAAGGTTTGTCCTTTCTCGTCTTTGATTGGTGCAGTACTATAGGATATTGATATCTTACGTCCGTCTTTGGCAATTAGGGCAGTATGGTTGGCCAAGCCAGTAATTTTTCCTGTCTCCAGCACTTTCTCTACCGGGTCTTTTGCTTCTTCGCCGGTGGTCTCGTTGACAAGTTTAAAAACTTGGGCAAAGGACCTGCTTTTTGCTTCCTCCTCACTCCAGCCGGTTATTTCCTCCGCCGCCCTATTTATGGCCGTTATCCTGCCTTTCTCGTCGGTGGTGACCACCCCGTCGCTGATGGAAAGAAGGGTGGCTCTAAGCAGTTCTTTTTCCCGGTATAGTTCTTCTTCAGCTCTTTTTTGCAAGGTTATGTCTTTGCTGGACCCTACCAGGTATTTTACTTTTCCATTTTCAAATACTGGAGTGAGGCTTGTCAGCCAAACTCTTTCCCCACCGGGAAGTTTGAGGGTTTCTTCATAAATTATGGCTGTCCCAGCCTCCACACACCGCCGATAATTAGCCTCGACCTTTTCACCTATTTCTTCCCCTGCCAATTCAACAGGGGTTTTGCCTTGCAGTTGTGCCAGGCTGAAACCTGTCAATTTCTGATGGGAGATATTATTTCTAACGTAGCGGAATCCACCGTTTTCCACCCTGACGAGGAACATGGCATCCTGGGTACCGTTGAACACTGTTTCCAGATCTATGGTAAATTCCCTGATTTGCTGCTCATGTTTCTCCAGGGTTTTAATCCGCATTATTTTTTCTTCCATCCTATCCCTCCCCTTCCTGATCTGAAAGTTGTTTATGCCGGATAATTTCATGCCCTGGTTTTCAGCCTGCAATTTTTTCAGTCTTCACTTCTAAGTCTTCCGCCAGTACAGCAGATTCTAAAAGAATAATAATTTTCTCTCCCTTTTTCGCTAAACCGGCAATGTATTTGCATTCACAACCGGCAGTTATTTCCTGGGGCGGTTCTATTTCGCCATCACCAATTTTTGTTACCCGGGATACTACATCGACCAAAAACCCAGCTTTTTTGTCAAAAAGTTTCAGTACAATAATCCTGCTTTCAGCTTTAACCTTACTGCTCCCCAGATTAAATCTTTTCCTGAGGTTGATTACAGGGATGATGTTTCCCCGCAGATTAATTATGCCTTACATATATGAAGGCATATTGGGAATTCTTGTCGGCACTTTATACCGTGTAATTTCCTGAGTGCTTAAAATGTCAATACTGTAGTGTTCGCCATCCAGTACAAAAACAACATATTGTTTCTCTGACATTTTACTTATCCCCCATTTTCTTCATTTTGGGTTTTGAGTTTTTCTGTAATTCTTTGCGGGCAGTTGACTTGTTCAGATTTTTTAGCAAAAATCAAAGGGGCTATTTTACACCGCTGTATTTTACATATTTTTCCAGCCAGTGAAAATAGACCCCTCTTTTTATTGTGATTATTTTTTACATTTGCAAAGCAAATAATCGCTTGCCAACTTTGTGAAATTAATACAGGTATTACCCCCCCCCCCCCCGGAGGGAACATATGTTCTATC
>JASEJQ010000019.1 GCA_030016635.1 Thermoanaerobacteraceae bacterium
GTTATAGGGAGGCTTAAGCCTCCCTATAACTTTAAATAATACTATCTCAGCAACTGTAATACTGTCTGTGGTTGTGCATTTGCCTGCGCTCTTCCAGGCTGGTGCCTTTCGGCTACCGAACAGACTATATCTTCATCCTGCAATATCTGCAGGAGCCGGGCGCTTCGGGATTAATCCCTACAGACCTCATCACCATGAGCCAATGCTTTTAGGTGGTACGTCTTAGTCGTTGAACCTTCCCCATCCTTTCGGAACAGGGGCTCGGCTGCTGATTGGCCAATCCTTTTATTTCTCAAACCATCGCACCTGCTGTTTCCAGCTATGCTGTGGTATAAAGGGCTCTAAGGCTTTTCCAGCAATTCACCCGGTAATCCTCCAGGAAATTACTTTCCAGGACGCCTGTGAGAATGGCTATGCAGCCATTTCGTCAAGCATTGCGGTCGCCGCCTGCTGTAGTATATTGTTCTTAGTGAACTCCATCATCTCTTTTGCCATGTCTACGTCACGGATACGGGATTCGGCTGCGGTGAGGTTTTCTGATGCGGTGCCAAGGTTGTTTATGGTATGTTCGAGACGGTTTTGGACAGAACCGAGTTTTGCTCTTTCACCAGATACTGCGTTAATTGCATTATCAATGGTTGTAATATAACCAGAAATTGTGCTGGCATCTGTGGCGGTGCTAACATCTATAGTATTAACGGTCAATGATGATGAATCCATTGTAGCTATAGTCAAACTTATAAACTGTGATGAATTTGCACCGATTTGGAAGTTCAATGCTGTACTACTAAAAGTACCATCTAAAAGTTTTTGGGTATTGAATTCAGTATCTGTAGCTATTCTGTTGATTTCTTCTTGTAGCTGACTGATTTCTTTTTGAATATTTGCACGATCTTCAGAAGTGTTTGTGTCACTTGCTGCCTGAACAACCAGCTCTCTCATCCTCTGGAGGATTGAGTGGGTCTCATTTAATGCACCCTCTGCTGTCTGTATAAGGGATATGCCGTCCTGGGCATTCCTCTGAGCCTGGTCCAATCCCCTGATTTGACCTCTCATCTTCTCTGATATGGCCAATCCTGCGGCGTCGTCACCAGCACGGTTAATCCTGAGGCCTGATGAGAGCTTTTCCAGCGACTTCTGGGTATTTGTGTCATTGATTGATAACTGCCTGTAAGTGTTTAAGGCAGATATGTTGTGGTTTATTATCATACCTTTTCCTCCTTGAAAATATATTTGGCATCCATGCCATAATTTTTTGCAGCCGGCCGGACTGCTTCTTTGCTTTTACGATATTGTATATCGGACAAAAAGGGAGTAAGTTTATAGTTCTTTTTTAAAAATTATAGAGGATTTTTAAATAAAATATCAGGATAGAACGGGAGGAAGCGTGATGGGCTGGGGTAACCTAGAAGCTTATCTCCTCTATATCATCCCAGCTTAGCTCAAAGTCCTGGTCATCTATGCTATCCAGTGATACGGGTTTGCCGTTGCAGAGCCTGTTATACTCACAGTATGCACATTTTCTCCTGTCATCTGTGGGCTTAAACTCGGTGTCTTTCAGTATCTGGCTTACAAGGCCGGATATTTTTATTTCGTCCTTTTCAAACCGGTATGAGTCATAATCTATCCTGACCGGTGAGGAGGGGTAGCTCGGGTTGAAGTACGTGATGGAGATATCGGAGGGCCTTATGTCCTCTTTTATTGTCTTACCGGCCGCTGCCATGGTGTAGAGGTACAACCTTGTCTGTATGTCATCCCGGAGTTTTTCTGCATTTGGCCTGGCTGCTTCCGCCTTCCAGTCGTATATCTCCACGGTCTCCCCTATGATTATCAGGTCATACCTTACTGTAAGACGCATCTCCCCGTTGTTGTACCTGATGGTGTATTCGGGCAGGTATTCTTTCCCAGGCTCTATGGGCAAAAATGAGATGGCTGCAGAGACCAGGTCCATATTTTTACCTGAGAGGGGCAGGCCCAGGAAGTGCCTCCTCATGTCGAGGTGAAATTCGCTTCCCTCTTTTGCAGATGGTGAATCAAACCTCCAGTAGAGGCCGTCTATATACCTGTTTTTAAACCTGTAGGGACAGCTCAAATATGTCTTTAGTGTTGTCTGACTGAAGTACATCCTTTTTATATCCTCCATTTTGACCTCTCCTCCTGTATGAATTCATAGAATATCTTTCTAAAGAGCCTGTTATCCAGGGGCTTATCAAAGATATCATTTTTGTGGCTGGTTATGACCAGGGTCTCCTTGGCCCGTGTAATGCCTACATAGAGCAGTCTTAGGTTTTCGGCTATAATGTTTAGCTTTGCCTGGATTCTAAAGTCCGGGTCTACATTTTTGCCCATAAGGCTTTTAAATTCTGCCTCAATGAGGGAGAAGGGATTTCTCTCTTCTTCTTTAAGATACCACGTCTCGCCTATGAAGCTGTGGGTCAAAAGCAGGGGGAAGTCTCTGGCCTCTACAGTACCCATGAAGACATTGTCCCACTCTAAGCCCTTGGCTTTGTGGTAGGTGAGGACCATTACCTCGCCTGGTTTGGCCTCGAACCCCTTCCTCTGGTAAAACAACTCAGCCAGGTCGTTGTACCTGTTTTTGGTAGAGCCCAGTTCATCTATCACATCTTCTATCCTCCAGCCGGGGTCATAGAGCCGCTTTCTTGCCTCCTCTGCCACTGCCTCGCCTATGGCCCTGCTCTCTCCATCGGCCCTTAAGAGGTCTAAGATGTATATTATGAGTTTATCAATCCTCATGCCGCCGGCATCCAGCAGCTTTTTAGCTCCTTCCAGTGCATCATAGAAGATGTCCTTCTGCTCTTCGGCCACATCCTCAGGTAGGACAGGCAGTTTGTCCATGGGATAGAGTATATCCTCCACGTTGGAGCGGTGTATAAATAGGTTTATCGGGTGGACATCGCTTATCTCGGGGGCCAGTACATACCTCATTATGTCTATTAGGTTATCCGTGCGTTCCGGCCTGTTTATGAACTTGAGGCAGTAATAGATCTTCCTTGTGATGAGGTCACCGGCAGGGTAGCTGGATACCTCTACCGCTTTTATACCGCTGTTCTGCAGGATTTCCATCATGGACTCCACCTGTTTGTTTGTCCTGAGGAGAACTGCGCACGTTTTTTTGTCGTGGCGCTCCAAGTACTTTGCTGCGAGGGTAGATATATATGAAAACTCCTTCTCCTCATTTTCCAGTTCGTAGTATCCTATGCCGTATTTTGGATTTTGAGGATTTTTAAAGTCGTCGTCATCTACTGGCTGTATAAGCTGATACTCTAAGGCATCCTTCACATTGGCCAGCTCATCCATGGTCTTTACACTCTCCACTAAGTGATTGGCAAGCCTTATCACCTCTACGGAGCTCCTGCCCGATGTCTTTATCTCCCTTTTGTCATTGGCTTCGATAAAACCTGTGAAGAGCTTGGGGTCTGCTATGGTAAAGGTGGATAGTATGGCCTGGTTGGGGTCGCCCACACGCACCAGATTGCCGCACTTCTCCGAGAGGAGCTGCATTATTTTCTCCTGCAGGAGGTTGGAGTCCTGAGCTTCGTCCTCAAAGAAATAGTTCCACCTGTCCTGAAATCTCGATAGTATCGCCGGGTACGATATAAGCAGCCTGTATGCCATGAGTATGAGGTCGCCGAAGTCCACAGCACCTTCCATCCGCAGTCTGTTCTGATACATGTCGTATATCTCGACTGCCCAACGCAGGTATGAGTCTCCGGGAAGATTTAGTGCAGATGGGATGATGTCAAGGGGTGTACAGTTGTTGCCTTTGAAGAGGGATATGGCCCTGCCTACATCGGATGTAAACTCATCCCTGAACCTTTTTCTGTTTTTTTCTATCTGAGCCGGGGAAGCGGAGTCTTTAATCAGCAGCTTGGAGTAGAAGATATCCTCATGGGTAGAGAGCCAGGCCTCAAAGGCCTTTTTGAGTATGTTTGCCGATTCTAATTCGTCCAGTATGGTGTAGTCTTTGGCCAGGCCGAGAGAGGCGGGGCTCTCCTTTACAATGGTTGCCGCTAAGGAGTGGAGAGTCATGACATCATAGCTCTTTCCTGATATCCCCTTTTCCTTTAGAAGGCTGCTTATCCTCTGCTTGAAGTTGGCCACAGCCGAGTTCATGTATGTCACTATGAGCACCCTTGCATCGGGCTCCGTTTCCAGTATATGGGCGGTAAGATGGGTGAGGAGGGTGGTCTTGCCTGCCCCTGGCACAGAGGGTATGGCAAGCCTGCCGCCCCTGTAGTATGTTAGAAATTCCTTAAGGTCGTTCCTTAGATTCATTGTATAGTCCTCCTAAATGCTTATTCTCTTTAAAGGCTGCATTTGATGCTTGCCATCATTCTTTATAGACTTCCTACGGTATGATCCTGCATGTATTTTGTAGGTATTCCATCAGCATACCGTTTTGCTCGGTAAACCTTGGGGTGAGATGGCAGTCTATCACAATCAGGCTATCTCTACAGCGCTTTAAGAGATTGACTATCCTATTGGAGAGCATATAGCGTGAATACAGCTCCTCGGTATATGTGGTCCAGATCCCGTTCCATTCCGGGAGAAACACGTATGGGTTGGAAAGAGGCCTTACCCCATTATCCTCCCAGTCTTTATCGGAGGCGTCCAGCCATATCTGCACCTTAGAGGCAAGAGGGTTCATTAGATAGGAGTAAGGCGTTGCTATGATGACAGCATCATCTGGCATTTCCTCTAAGATTTCAATACCTTTTACCCCGCGCTTTACAGAAGTGATGAAATCCCTGCCGTACATCTTACCGGGACTTATTACCTCCATTATCTTTATATAGCCGGATGCCATGTCTATCAGCATCTTTGTGGCCATGATATTTTCCCCCGCAGCGGGCAGCGGTATGAGGTAATCCCAGAGGAGCTTTTCTAAGAAAGAGTCTATGGGGATTTCCTCCGTATAGGTGCTTAACCAGTCCAGAAGCCTTTCATATTTGTCATTGCTGTTAAAGCCTATCCGCATAATAGTTTTCTGGTCAAGATGGGATAAGGTATTTTTGCCCTCTACAAAGTCAGCCAGTATGGATGCCCTGACAGGGTCCATATCGAAACATGCGGTAAAGGTGTCCTTCAGCTCGCTGTGGGTTGGATGAATATCCCACCAGGGATGAGCCAGAAGGGTAAGGGTGACAGCGTTGCTTATAAATGGCTGGTCTATGAGCCTGCCGGTATTGGTAAGGGGAAAGGCTGGGATACCTGAGGCTTTAAGCCCTGATATCAGAAGTTCTTCTGTAACCGGGTCCAGATAGGGTGCTATCAGGGATATATCCCCGGGTTTAAAGCCTGCTGAAATGAGTTTTTTAACCTCTTCAACAGCAGAGTACACCATATCGCTCTTGTATTCACACTCCACCAGCCTCACCGGGGAGGAAACGATATTAAAGGTTCCATCATTGATGTTTGACTGCAGGGCATTGGAGAGGTTTATCATACTCTCTGATGATGTATAGCTCTTATCCAGATCTTCTATGCTGCACCTTCCTTCCAATTCATTTAATGCATAGGAAGGTGAGGCACCGAGCACCATAGAGTATCCGCCATCGGTGGAGAAGGCAAGGTATGCCTCCTCAAAGCTATTTAAGAAAGAGGATATGAATGAGACCATGGAGGGGTTGGACTCTTCCAGATTGTCAACGAATAGATATTTAAACCTCTTTTCAAATTGCTTTCGGTATATCTCAGTGTCCCTCAGAAAGTTATTGTAGAGGTACGCCGTGAGGCCGTAGTCAATGAGCCCATGGCTCAAGAGGAGGTCTATATATTCATCGAGGGCCTTCTCCATGTCCTTGTAGACTATTGGGTTTTTGTTAGGGTGAGAGGATATCAGTATATTGGAGATATCATGGTAGTCTATGAGGGATGAGACAGCCCTGGAGAAATTGTGCATTATCTCTAAAGATATGCTGTCTGATGTGGCCTTTATATCGAGGAAGGCCCCCTCTCTTTGCAACCTCTCCACAATTTTCCTCATTATTTCATGGGCGGTGAGTGCGTCTATGAGTACAGGCTGCGGCTCCTTTACCTCAATCCTGCTGCAGTTTTCCAGTACAGCCGGCCAGAATAGCATAAGCTCTTCAGTTATGAAGCGGGGAAATGTGGTTATGTTTATGCCGGTATTAATCACAAGATCTATATTTTTCCTTATATGATTCATATTGGGTTTATTTAATGTAAAGAACAGTATTTCATCTGTCCTTGAATGTCTTTCAGTGAGTTCCATGAGCTTATTTATAAGGTAGGTGGTCTTGCCGCTTCCGGCCTGGCCTTTTATAAGGAGTGGAGTCAAGTATGTCACCTCATTTATCAGGATTGACTATGTATAACAATATTATATCAAAAGAGGGATTCCTGTACAGGTCATTTATGAGCAAAGGCTGCTGGAATTCCAGCAGCCTTTTGTTTAAGCATTTCCTACTGTAAACCCACCAGCGGCCTCTTCTGATTTTGTCCCGCCTGCAAAGTGGTCATTCTCAAACTTGAGATTTTGTGTGGCATCAAACCTTCTTAAGAGGTTGGTGAGCTCTGCAAGATGCTCTTTCTCATCGTCCCTTATATGTGACAGTATTTCCTTTATTTCAGGTATGTCTATGGAGTCTATATGATACTGATAATTGTCTATTGCACCAATCTCTCCCGCTATGTCCTCTCTTACCCAGATGAGGAACTGCTCTAAGCCCTCAGTCTTATAACCGCTTACTTTGTTTTCTCCATTTTCGTATGCCATTTCTATACCTCCTTCTTATATGTCAGAGCGACAATGCTCTCAGAATTTTTTACCCTCAGGCCAAGTATCTCAAATACCCTGAAATAGTGGTTCATGTCTGTGGTCTCAAGGAACGAGGTAATCATATCCTGGCCCACAACAAGGTCCATGTTCTGGCTGCCGGTGGATACGATGAAGCCATCATTATCCTTAAGTACCGGGGAGGTATATATCTTCACTCCCAGTTTCTCTATCCTCTCGGAGTCCAGATATGGTGTATCTTTGTATACCTTATTGAGTGCTGTATTCAGTGCCGGGCTTACCACCAGCACATAGGGTCCGAACATATACTTGCTTCTTAAGAGTGCCAGGGCATTTACTACATCATCATAGGCGCTGCCTTCCTGCCAGTCGCTTATGGAGTATTGCAGCCTGCCTGCGGCGTTGAGTATGCCCTCTATTCCCCTTGTGTCATCTCCATAAAATAACAGCTTATCCTCCTCGGCCGCGAGGAGTGTAGCTGCATATGAAGCTCTGGTTAAATCTAAAGGAAGATTGTTCTCCTCATAATACTGGATATCCCTCCACGGATAAACAAAATCCCTGTATATTGTATTTAATGGGATAAAGGTCTTGCCGCTGCTACCTATTATGTCTCCTTCGCCCTCTACCAGCTTGTCCTTGGGTACTACAAATGTACCGGGGCCTACAGGGCCAAAGAGCGGTATAAACTTTCTTCCTACCAGCACGGACTTTGCAGCATTTACCGCTGCCTGGTCAATGGCAGCCCACTGCTCAGTGGAGAACGGTGAAGCCTCTCTTGATAAATAATCAGCCATCTTCATACCTCCTTTTCTTATATTTGTACTAATATTATATCACATTCACCAGTGTTTTCCTACAAGTTATTATTATTTAATATCATGATTCAGGTGTAATAAATCTATTTATGAATGATAGAAACATCCATGCACTTGACGCTCGTCTTGATACAACAAGGTCAAGTGGCATCTCTACGTTAATGATGGGCTCTGTGGATGAGGAATGTCCTCATTGGAAATGTCAGGTGTAAGGAGTCGTTTTAGTCAGTAGTGAAGGCTTTGGCGCCCGATCGTTCGGCAAACCGCTCTAATGCTCGCTCCTTCGCTCGGCAGGGTACGCCTCCATTCGGCGTCCTCGCCTTAAGGTCGGCTCATCCGGCGTCCATGCCGGATGTCCCTGCCTCGCTTGTTTCGAGGGTAAGAGCGGCTAAGCCTTACTTTAAGGTGCCTCCAGCCTTTACATGCCGACTCTGCCTACTTTATGCAGTGGAATCATAACAACATCAACAAATCCAACTAAAATACTTGTATTTCTGTTATTCTTATGGTATAAAGTAAATAGGAATTCATAGTAAAATACTTGGAATTAGTTTTTGAAAGGAGAAGCATATGGGCAAAATGCTTTTAGAGGTAAGGGATTTAAGGGCAAGTGTAGAGGATAAAGAGATTCTCAAGGGTATCAACCTCAATATAGGCAGGGGTGAGATACATGCCATAATGGGGCCTAACGGGAGCGGCAAGAGCACTCTGTGCAATACCATCATGGGAAACCCATCCTACATGGTTGAGGGTGGCTCCATCTTCTTTGAGGGAGATGACATAACAGGCATGAAGGTCAATGAAAGGGCAAAACGGGGTATTTTTCTTTCATTTCAGTACCCCGAAGAAATAGAGGGCATTACCCTGGAAAACTTTTTAAGGACTGCATTGAATACGGTTACCGGTAAGAACCAGTCCATACTTGGATTTAAAAAACTCTTGAAGGAAAAGATGCAGCTTTTGGAGATGAAGGACGAGTATGCGGAGAGGTACCTGAATGTGGGCTTTTCGGGCGGTGAAAAGAAAAAGGCAGAAATACTTCAGATGGCCATACTAAATCCCAAGCTTGTAATGCTGGATGAGATTGACTCGGGTTTGGATATAGATGCCTTGAGGATAGTGGCAGAGTCCATAAAGAAGGTAAAGACAGAGGACATGTCCATCCTGATAGTTACCCACTATAACCGTATACTGGACTACTTAGAGCCTGACTATGTGCACGTGCTCATGGATGGACGCATAGTGAGAAATGGCGACAGCGGCCTGGCCAGGGAGCTGGAGGAGACAGGCTATGAGGCCATAAGGGCAGAAGAGCTTATCTAGGAGAGTGAGAATATGGCAAAGACGGTCATAAATGATATAGACTTTTCCAGATACAACATCAAGGCAAAGGTAAAGTACAGGCATAAGACGGCTAAGGGCCTCACACCGGAGATCGTGGAGGAGATATCCTATCTCAAGGGCGAGCCGGACTGGATGAGGGAGTTTCGTCTGAAGTCCTTAGAGATTTACAACAGCAAGCCTATGCCCACATGGGGCGTAGACCTGAGTGAACTTAACATCGATGAGATTGTGGCCTATATCAGCCCGGACGCCGAGAAGGCAAAGACCTGGGATGATGTCCCCAAAGACATAAAGGAGACCTTCGACAGGCTGGGCATACCCGAGGCTGAAAAGGAATATCTGGCTGGTGTGGGTGCGCAGTTCGATTCTGAGGTAATATACCACAATATAAAGGAACAGCTTGAAAAGCAGGGGGTTATATTTGAGGACTTTGATACGGCCCTGAAGAAGTATCCTGATATCATAAGGGAGTACTTTATGAAGTGCGTGCCGCCTACAGACCATAAGTTTGCTGCCCTTCATGGCGCCATATGGAGCGGCGGGAGTTTTGTCTATGTACCCAAAGGGGTAAAGGTGGAGACCCCTCTGCAGGCCTATTTCAGGATGAATGCACCGGGGACAGGGCAGTTTGAGCATACCCTCATCATAGTGGATGAGGGGGCAGAGGCCCATTATATAGAGGGCTGTTCTGCACCTCAATACTCAGTATCCAACCTCCACGCTGGCTGTGTGGAGCTCTATGTAAAGAAGGGTGCAAAGCTGCGCTACTCCACCATAGAAAACTGGAGCAAGAACACATATAACCTCAATACAAAGAGGGCACTGGTAGATGAGGGCGCCAGCATGATATGGGTATCGGGTTCCTTCGGCAGCAAAAAGACCATGCTCTATCCATCCTCTGTCTTAAGAGGAGAGGGGGCCACATCAGAGTACACCAGCGTAACCTTTGCGGCAAAGGGACAGCACTTAGACACAGGGGCCAAGATGATACACTTAGCACCCAACACCTCTTCAAAGGTGGTAGCCAAGAGCCTTTCCAAGGATGGGGGCATAACCAACTTCAGAGGACTTTTGAGGGTCGGGCCCAAGGCCACAGGGGTAAAGACCACTGTGCAGTGCGAAGGACTTATGCTGGATGATATATCCAGGTCAGATACCCTGCCCATCATTGAGATACAGAATGACTATGTGGACATGGGCTATGAGGCAAAGGTGGGCAAAATCAGCGAGGATAAGATATATTACCTCATGAGCAGAGGGCTTTCAGAGGATGAGGCCAAGGCGTTGATAGTGAAAGGGTTTGTAGAGCCCATATCCGGCTCACTGCCTTTGGAGTACGCTGTGGAGCTCAACAGGCTTATCAATATAGAGATGGAAGGCAGTATAGGGTAGGAGGTATATGGCATGAATGACACATTGATAAAGGAGCTAAATGATAGGAGCATTGGATGGGTAAAGGGATACAGGGAGTCTGGCTTTGAGAGGTTCAGCAGGCTTAACATCCCCTCATGGAAAAGGCTAAACCTCAATGGCCTTGACCTGCCTGAATATAAGGGATATGACAGGCTTCAGGTGACAGGGGACGGCATTGATGTGGAGAATATAATGGACTGCGGCATGGAAGAGGATATAAGGGAGATAATGCAAGATGGCCAGGCCTTTGGCGTGGATGAGAAGTTTGTGTCCATGGTTGACTCCTTCTTCAATACAGGTGTGGTGATAAGGGTCCCGAAGGGGTATAACAGCAGTGTGCCTGTCATGGTTCATTATCCATCCGATGGGGATTTGATACTGGACCAGAACGTAATCATAGCAGAGCCGTTTACCAGTGTAAGTATAATTATAGACCATGAAGCCATCTCTGAGGCCGGTGCTTTTCATAACGGCATCACCAGGGTGATAGCAAAAGAGGGTTCAAAGGTGAATCTGATGAAGGTTCAGAGGCTTTCAGACACTTCCTTTAATTTTGATTCTGTCATAGGTATTACAGGCAGAGATGCTGCCATAAACTGGTCAGTGGTAGAATTGGGCAGTGCAAAGAGTGCCGTAAGCTATACCACGTATATGAATGAACAGGGCGGAGAAAATAACACGAAGGGGATATTTTTCGTAGATGACAGGAGAAGGCTGGACCTATCCTTTAAGGTAAACCACATAGCCCCCAACACCACCAGTGATATTGATATAAGGGGGGCGCTGAAGGACGAGGCCTATTCCATATTCAGGGGCGACTTGGACATAAAGCGCGGTGCTAAAAAGGCAAAAGGAAATGAGAAAGAGAGTGTAATACTCTTGGACAGGACAGTGAGGTCTGATGCCATTCCAGCCCTGAAGTGCGCTGAGGACGACGTAGAGGCCGGCCATGCAGCAAGCTGCGAGGAGCTGGATAAGAACACCCTGTACTATATGATGAGCAGGGGACTGAGTCTGGATGAGGCCAGGATGATGCTTGTGGAGGCCAGTTTTAATCCGATTATAGATGCCATACCTGATGATGGTTTAAAGAATGCCATAAGAGAAGTGATAAAGAGGAGGCTTACCTGTGGAGAAGATTATTGATGCCAGAAAGATAAGGGAGGATTTTCCTATCCTCAAGGTCAGGCCCTATGGGAAGAGCCTGATATATTTTGATAACGCAGCCACCACTCAAAAGCCAGAGTCTGTTATTAAGGCCATAGATGACTATTATTCCGGCATGAATGCCAATGTCTACAGAAGCGCCCACTACTTAAGCGGGGTTGCAACCAACGCCTATGAGGAGGCCAGGAACAGGGTAGCAAAATTCATAAACGCAGGGAGCGAAAACACAATCATATTTACCAGGAATGCCACCGAATCAATAAACTTAGTGGCATATACCTGGGCGATGGATAATATAAATGAGGGCGATGAGATAATCCTAACCGTGGCAGAGCACCACAGCAATATCCTGCCGTGGCAGATGGTAGCAGATAGAAAGGGAGCCAAACTGAGATATGTCTATCTAAATGAGGACAGCAGGCTGGATATGGCCTCCTATAAGGACATGCTAAACAGCAGGGTTAAGCTGGTAGCGGTGCAGCATGTATCTAATGTGCTTGGCATAATCAACCCCGTAGAGGAGATAACCGAGATGGCCCATAAGGTAGGGGCTAAGGTGCTAATAGACGGTGCGCAGAGCGTGCCGCACATGAGGGTGGATGTGAGAAAAATAGGCTGTGACTTCTTTGCATTTTCAGGACATAAGATGATGGGTCCGATGGGTATAGGCATTTTGTATGTAAAGAAGGAGCTTCTAAACAGTGTCCCACCATTTTTGAGGGGCGGCGAGATGATAGATGAGGTGTATGAGGACAGGGCAACATTTGCCGTACCACCGCTTAAGTTTGAGGCAGGAACACCCAACGTGGAGGGCGCGGTTGGCCTTTCTGCTGCCATAGAATACATTGAGGGCATTGGCCTGGATAATATCCACAGCCATGAGGCAGAGCTGACACAGTACGCCCTTGAGAAGATGAGGGAGATTGATTTTGTAGATATCTATGGGCCTCGAGATATGAGAGACAGGGGAGGGGTCATATCCTTCAATGTGGCAGATATACATCCCCATGATGTCTCCACCATACTGGACCAGGATGGGATAGCCATAAGAAGCGGACATCACTGTGCACTGCCCCTGATGAGGTATCTTGATGTACCGGCTACATGCAGGGCCAGCTTCTATATCTATAATGACATGGATGAGGTGGATGTCTTTATAGATAGTTTAAAGAATGTGAGGAAGTGGTTTAAATGGAGCTAAACCAGCTTTATTCAGAGATAATACTGGAGCACTATCAAAACTCACCCAATAAAAAGAAAATGGATGATGCCGATATAGAGGAGAAGGGCCATAACCCACTCTGCGGCGATACAATCACCATCTACCTGAAGATGGATGGTGACATTATAAAGGATGCTTCATTCACCGGCCAGGGGTGTGCCATAAGCCAGGCCTCAACCTCCATGCTCATAGACCTCGTCAAGGGCAAGAAGCTGGATGAGGCTAAAAAACTGATACAGGAGTTTACCGACATGCTCTACAAAAGGGATGTGGACTTAGACGACTTAGGGGATGCACAAGCTCTCTCCGGTGTGGCTGACTTCCCAGCCAGGGTTAAGTGTGCCCTGCTCCCATGGAAGACATTAGAAGAGGTTATGGAAGAAAAAGAAGAAGGCAAATAAGCGCTACTATTTAGAGCGCTTTTTTGTTATAATCTATACAGGTGGTGCATGAGGTTATGATTGATATTGACATGAGCAGAATCGATAGAAAAATATATTTACGGGGAATGGCGTATTACAACGAAGGGCGGGTAAAGGAGGTATACGTGGATGAGGATGAGGATGGCTACAGTATAGATGCGGTAGTGGAAGGCACTGAGGATTACGGGGTACAAATTGAGATAGTAGGGGAGGATATTGTCTGTACCTGTGACTGCCCTGCCTATTTTGAGTATGGTGGTATATGCAAACATATAGTGGCAACTCTCCTATATATCAAGCACAATCCTCAAATATTTGATGGTAATTATGATGAGAAAGACCACACTGTAGAGGAAGGGCTCATAAAGGAGTTTGTGAATAGTGGGGGTGTGCATCAGGATAAGGTGCCGGTCAATATTGAACTATCCCTGGAACAGCTGGACGATGTAAAGGAGAGGCCGGCGTTTGGCCTGGCCATGAGGGTGGGTTCTGGAAGGCTCTATGTGGTAAAGAGCATGCGAAACTTTGCGAAGGCCATCTACAATAGGGAAGAACTGAAATTTGGGAAGGACTTTACCTATTCTCCGGATAAATGCTGTTTTAAGGATGAGGACCAGCCTATCATAGATTATCTGCTGGAGATGTATGATATTGACAGGAAATACTACACGTGGGGGGACACGCAGGGCGGCATATTCTTGCATGGGAAGTACCTGTATATTCCGGAAAGCTCTAAAAAACGGTTCTTCGATATAATGGGAGATAAAAAATTCAAGCTGTTATTAAACAACCGTGAATATGACGATGTGCAGATTGTAAGGGAAGATGTACCTGTACTATATGATGTAAAGGCTGATGGCGATAATATTGAGCTGAGCGTCAGTGGAGGCATTTTAAATTCATACCCCCTGGATAGAGAGCTCAACTATGTCTTCCGCAATAACAAGGTATTTTCTATTCCCAGTGAGCAGAGAAAATACCTGATACCCATACTTTCAGCCGTCGGGAGGAAGAGGGGAAAAAGCCTCACCTTTTCCGGGGAGCATAAGCAGCAGTTCATAGACAAAATACTGCCGACTTTGAGCCAATCCGGAGAGGTGGTCATGGATGAGAAACTTAAGAACCAGATAAGGAAGGAACCGCTCAAGGCAAAGGCGTATCTGGACAGGGATGATGTCAGCATCACCCTGCGTATGGAATATGTATATGGCGAATATTTCTTTAATGCGTTTAAACAGACGGATATGAAAGGTATAATCATTGTACGGGACCTGGATGCAGAGAAAAGGATAACTGATGTCTTAGCTGACTATCATTTTGTATTAAATGATGGAACCCTTCGACTGGATGATGATGAGGATATATACAATTTTCTGGATGAAGGGGTAGACAGGTTAAATGAGCTCTGTGAGGTCTACTGCACCGATGCCTTCAAAAACATGATGATGTACAACAGCAAGAACTACAGCATAAGCGTCAGACTCAATCAGATAAGTAATGTGCTGAAGTTCTCCTTCAATGTGGATGGGATTGATGATATTGACATATCAGAGCTTGCAAAATCCATCAGAGAGAAGAAGAGATATCACAGGTTAAAAAATGGGAGTTATCTTTCGCTTGATGCCAAAGGAATGGATACCATAGCAGATATTGCAGAGTCATCCGGCCTGAAGAATGATGACCTTAGGGATAAGACTATTGAGATTCCGGCATACAGGGTGATGTATGTAGACCAAAAACTCTCGGAAAGTGATATCAAAACCAATGCAGATGGTACATACAGGGATATGGTAGGAAGGTTGAAGAAACCGGAAAACCTGGATTTTGCATTACCGGATAGCCTTGCTGGTGTATTGAGGCCTTATCAGGAAAGGGGATTTAAATGGCTCAAGACCCTCACTGCCTACGACCTTGGTGGCATATTGGCAGACGACATGGGGCTGGGTAAAACCCTGCAGGGCCTGGCCCTTCTCCTATCGGAGAAAGAGGAACACAACCTCTACGGTAGACCGGCCGTGGTTGTTTGCCCCACATCCTTAGTATACAACTGGGAAAGTGAGGCAAAGAGGTTTACCCCTTCACTCAATGTGATGGTCATATCAGGAAACCGGTCAGAGAGGGAAAGAATGATTGCGGATGCGGATGGGTATGATTTGGTTGTAACCTCATATCCATTAATACGCAGGGATATTGAACTATATAAAGACAGGGAGTTTAGCTTTTGCATACTGGATGAGGCCCAGCATATAAAAAATCCATTGTCAGATAGTGCAAGGTCTGTGAAAGAGATAAAATCAAGGCGGAGGTTTGCATTTACCGGCACCCCGATAGAAAACAATCTCACAGAGTTATGGTCTATATTTGACTTTTTAATGCCTGGCTATCTATTTTCACACAAAAAATTTGTAGAAAAGTTTGAGAAGCCTATTATAAAGGACAATGATAAAAAGGCTCTGGACGACCTTATAAAGCACATAAGACCTTTTGTCTTGAGAAGGATGAAAAAGGATGTGCTAAAGGAACTGCCCGACAAGATAGAGACCTGCTACAAGGCTGAGCTTACAAAGCAGCAAAAGATGGTCTACATGAGCTATCTGCACAGGATAAAGGATGAGATTGGTAAAGAGATAGACAGAAACGGTTTTGAAAAGAGCAAGATTAAGGTACTGGCAGGACTTACGAGACTCAGACAGATATGCTGCCATCCGGGGATGTTCTTAGAGGGATACAGCGGAGGCAGCGGGAAGCTGGACCTGCTGATGGAAACAGTAGAGGATATAAAGGATGGGGGGAAGAGGGCATTGCTCTTTTCACAGTTTACCTCAGCCTTAAACATAATCTCAAAGGAACTGGATAAGAGAGGCATAACCTATTTCTATCTTGACGGCAGTGTGAAGAGCGGCGACAGATTTGACATGGTAAAGCGCTTTAATGAGGGAGAAAGGGATATATTTCTGATATCACTTAAAGCTGGAGGTACAGGGCTTAACCTTACCGGTGCCGATACAGTGATACACTTTGACCCATGGTGGAATCCTGCCGTGGAAGACCAGGCCACAGACAGGGCACACAGGATAGGCCAAAAGAATGTGGTACAGGTGATAAAGCTCATATCTCAAGGTACCATTGAGGAGAAGATCATTGATCTTCAGAACAAAAAGAGGGATATGGTGAATTCTGTTATCGACTCAGAAGAGACGTTCATATCCAGCCTCACAGAAGACGATATAAAAGAGCTGTTTGCAGTGTAGCCTATTTTTGTATCTGGTATAAAAAGGCGTTGAGCTGGCGGCAAAGGGGGTAGGATTACTTGATTAACTATATAGCAAATCTTGAGCCTGTATATAAGGGAATAATACTCAGCATACTGGCAGGTGCGGCGACGGGCCTGGGAGGTCTACCATTGCTTTTTATCAGGAGAAAGATACCAGATCTAATAATTGATATATCCCTTGGTATAGCAGCAGGGATTATGCTGGCTGCCACCGCATTCAGTCTTGTAGTGCCATCCTTAGAGATTGGTGGCATCCTTCCCATGACCGTCGGTATGATTTTAGGAATGGTCTTTGTTGATTATATGGATAAGGTCATACCCCACGACCACTTCGTCAAAGGACATGAGGGCAGGGGAGATATTAACAAGGTAAGAAGGATATGGCTTTTTGTGATAGCCATAATCATACATAACTTTCCAGAAGGCCTGGCCGTAGGTGTTGGGGGATTTTCAAAAGATGCCGTAACCCTTGCCTTTGCCATAGGGACACAGAACATACCTGAAGGCCTGGCCGTTGCCGCTGCACTTATCTCAGCCGGTTATGGAGTAGGATACTCTGTGTGGACAGCATTCCTATCGGGGCTTATAGAACCTGTGGGAGGGATAATAGGAGCACTGCTCATAAGCATAGCACAGCCTATACTGCCGTATGCCATGGCCTTTGCTGCAGGGGCTATGCTTTTCGTGATAAGTGATGAGGTAATACCGGAGACCCATGCGGGCAATAACCAGAGGATTGCTACATATGCCATAGTGATAGGATTTATAATCATGACCATACTGGACAATGTACTGGGTTAAAAATTGGTGCGCCTGACAGGAGTCGAACCTGCGGCCTATTGATCCGGAGTCAATCGCTCTATCCACTGAGCTACAGGCGCACACTACATTAATATATTATCACAAATAATATTGAGGTTCAATAAATACTGCACTTAAGTTATTACTTCTTATTTTTATGGTATAATATGTATTATGCGAAAGGAGTGATTTTATGGCCATAGCTGAGGTTGTCATAGTACCATTGGGCACAGGTTCAACCAGTTTGTCTGATTATGTAGCTGCCTGCGAGGACGTTTTAAAAAAAGAGAAAGACGTAAGGTACCAGCTAACCCCTATGGGGACGGTAATAGAAGGAGACCTACATAAAATAATCGATACAGTAATGAAAATGCATGAGGTACCATTTGAAAGAGGTGCCATGAGGGTCAGCACAACGATACGCATAGATGATAAAAGGGACAAAGAGGCCACTATGGAGCAAAAGGTGATATCCGTATTGCAAAAGCAAGAGAGATAAATTTTTATCTATTATTGAATCTCACAAACATTTATACTATAATTAGGTTGAAAAAATTTAAGAGACTGTGTCCGCTGGGGGAGCATTAAGCTGAGATCGTAGAGCAATCTACGGACCCCTTGAACCTGTCCAGGTAATGCTGGCGTAGGGAAAGCGGGTTTCCGCCGTGACCTACAGGTTGCGGTTTTTTATTTAGCGGCACGGCCTCTGAAAGGGAGGCTTTTGTATGTCCAATTTCTTAAGTTCTATATTTGGTGACTTTGCCCAGATACGTTCAGTTACTGTTGCTGTCATTGCGATTTTGATTGCAGCGGCAGCGGTGTTTCACTTCTACAGGGACAGATTCAGGTTTGACACAAAGACAATCGTATATGGTGGGCTATGCATAGCCCTGTCATTCCTGCTATCCTATATCAGGTTTTACCACTGGCCACAGGGAGGGTCTATAACCCCCGGTAGTATGCTGCCGCTCTTCATATATGCATACTACTTTGGACCGGTGGCAGGGATAACTGCGGGGGCAGCCTATGGGATACTACAGCTCATACAGGACCCATATATACTTCACTGGGCACAGGTGCTTTTAGACTATCCACTGCCTTTTGCTGCACTGGGCCTGGCCGGTTTCTTTAAGAATAACCTGAGGCTGGGGATCCTTGCCGGAGGATTTGGCAGGTTTTTCTTCCATTTCTTATCCGGAGTGATATTCTTTGGGTCTTATGCACCTCCAGGTATGAGTCCTGTGGTCTACTCAATAGCTGTAAACGGCTCCATAATAGGTACAGAGGTTGCAATCTGCTTTGCCATATCACTGGTACCTCAGTTTTACAATGCTGTTCAGGACCTGAGACACAACATAATAAGAGCATAAAAAATCCGCCATATATTTGGCGGATTTTTTATGCTTAAAATAGCAGCAAAGGTTAAATAAAAAAGAATAAGTTAAATCAAATTTTATTTTAGAATAATGAAGGAATTTCTATAACTATGTAGAATATATACATAAAGAAGGTAATAATCTTGCGGGGTGCATATAGATGGTTAAGGACGAATATTTAGATTTATTGGAAAAGAAACATAGTGTTTACTATGATGTGTATAGAGACTATGAGTTAAACGGTAGGTTTCTGGATATATATGCAGAGTTTCATATGAGAAATGAAAGGTATGTTTTGATAGATGTGCTGGATGCATACGAGACCCATGAGTACAGGCTCGTGAAATATTATGAGGATCTAAAACTCAAGGATGTGAGTGAGTTTAGTGCATGGCTTAAGGATGAGACCGATATTCTCATTAAACCTCATACGGAGCATATGTGCACCATATTGACCGGAGTAATGGTAACTGACAGAGGCATTAACAGGGATGTAGAGAAATTTATTAAATATTACAGGTATACAAGATACTTCACACTTGGAATAAAAGGCTGGGGGGAAATAAGGCTTGTAGGCGTTGACATTGCTTCCAATAGGGTGGTGGCAAACAGGAAGGGAAGAGAGGTGATAAAGGATTTTATGATTCCGATGCCAAAGCCCAATTATTTATAAATAAAAGGAGGGAGCATTTTAATGAGTGCAATAATTTTACTGGTAGGTGCTATTATTCTTCTTGTACTTGCTTATATCTTTTACGGCGGTTGGCTTGCAAAACAGTGGGGTCTGCAGCCGAACAATAACACACCTGCACACACCATGTATGATGGCGTGGACTATGTCCCTGCAAAGGCACCTGTCCTTCTGGGCCATCACTTTGCATCCATAGCCGGTGCAGGTCCTATAAACGGACCTATCCAGGCCGCCATATTCGGCTGGGTGCCTGTAACACTGTGGATACTCATTGGTGGTATATTTATGGGCGCACCCCATGATTTTGGTTCGCTTCTTGCATCATTGAGGCATAAGGGCAAGTCCATAGGTGATATCATAGAAGTAAATGTTGGCTTGACAGCAAAGAGGTTGTTCCTTTTGTTTTCATGGTTGACACTGGTACTTGTAGTTGCAGCCTTTGCAAACATAGTGGCTGATACTTTTGTCTCTACACCCCAGGCTGCTACAGCCTCTCTATTGTTTATACCCCTTGCTGTAGCTTTCGGCTTTAGTGTATATAGAAGAAATGCATCACTTGGCTTGAGTACCGTGTTGGGTGTGGCGGTTTTGGCGTTATGTATATGGATAGGTTATATAGCCCCGTTATCATTGCCTAAGACCACATGGATAATCATCCTTGCCGTGTATATAGTGGCTGCATCAGTTACGCCTGTATGGATACTCCTGCAGCCAAGGGATTACTTGAACTCTTTCCTTCTCTATGGAACGATGATTGGCGGTGTTATTGGTATACTGCTTTATAACCCGAGGATTCAACTTCCAGCGTTTACAAGCTTTAAGGTTGGTACGCAGTATCTCTTCCCGATGCTGTTCATTACCATAGCATGCGGTGCCATATCCGGCTTCCACTCCCTGGTGGCCTCCGGCACCACAGCAAAACAGCTGGACAAAGAAGGGGATGCTAAGCTGATAGGCTATGGCTCAATGATGATTGAAAGTGCTCTGGCCATAATTGCAACAATAACTGCTGTATATCTTACCCAGGATAAATTTGCAGAACTTATGAAGTTTGGTCCCACCAATGTGTTTGCTGATGGATTAGGTACATTTATGACCAGCTTTGGTATAAATCAGGTTATAGGGAAGACCTTTGCTGCCCTGGCAGTGTCTGCATTCGCCATGACCACCCTGGATACAGCCACGAGGCTCGGCAGGTTTGCTTTTCAGGAGTTCTTTGAAAACATATCTGAGTCTGGAGAAACTGTAACAAGCTCAAACCCTGTTGCAAAATTCTTCAGTGATAGGTATGTGGCATCTTTAATCACTGTGGTTATTTCTATTATACTTGCATTTACAAGCTGGAAGGTTATATGGCCTATATTTGGCGCGGCTAACCAGCTCCTCGCAGCGATAGCACTGCTGGCAGTGGCTGCATGGCTTGCCAATGCAAAAAGGAACAATACAATGCTCATTATTCCTATGATATTTATGTTTATAGCTACTTTGACAGCCCTTGTATTTCTGATTCAGTCTAATATTGCCTCTGGTAACTATATACTGGTGGTATTTGCTGTCCTGCTGTTTATCCTGGCTATACTATTAATACTTCAGGCATTTGGAGTGCTTACAGGAAAGGACAGAAAAGAAGGGGTAGCAAGATAGATAAAAGGCCTGCCGCAGGGCAGGCCTTTTAATGTAACGGGTATTTTAATGATTGAAGCCTGCAGGGTTTTAAAAAGGGAAAGGGTAGAGGTATAATTAGTTAAAAAGAAGGAGGTATTGTTATGGATAATGAAAAAGGAAATGCAGGCAGGGCAGATGATATTATAAACTTTGCGAAGTCAAAACTTAAAGACATCAAAGAGGGAATTGACAATGTGGCGGATAAGGTAAAGGATGCTACTACTGATGAGGACTCTACTGTAAGAAAGATGGGGGACAGCATAGGCTCTGTCGCAAGGTCTGCAGGTACCACCATTGCAAATCTTGCCAAAAAGCTTGGTAAAGAGACAGGGAAACTTACCCGGATAGCGGGGCTAAAAGCAGATATTGCCAGCCTGTCAGGACAGAGGAAAACAAAGGTGGTTGAACTGGGCGAGGCTTTCCTCAATGTATACAGGTCTGACTTTGAGGATAAGGAGACCTCATCTAAGATTGTGGATATCATAACATCTATAGATGAGATTGATGGGAAGATATCCGAAAAGCAGGATGAGATAAAGAGGATACAGCAGGAGGAAAATCTCACCGATGAGGAGATTGACGAGATAAAAGAATGAGAATTAAGAGGGCGATGCCCTCATTTTTTTGTCTTCATGCGTCCATATATTAGAGACATAGTATCGTTTTATGTACACATATTAAATACATAGTATAAAATATGAAAATTATGTGAGGTAAAAGAAGGAATTTTGAATTCAATGTAGAATATATAAAGATATTAACAACTGAGGAGGGGTTAACCTGGATAAGAGCGAACTAAAAAGCAAGGTACTGGCGGCTATAGATAAACACAAGGACAGGATTATCGGTATAGGTGATGAGATTTTTAAAAATCCGGAGCTGGGTTTTAAGGAGTTCAAGACATCGGAACTGGTAAAGAAGGTGTTTGATGAACTAGACTTAGAATATCAGGATGGCCTGGCCATAACCGGTGTAAAGGCTTTCAGTACTGGTAAAAATCATGATTTTAGGGTTGCCATAATGGGTGAACTGGATGCAGTGGTCTGCCCGGCCCACCCCTATGCTGACCCACTTACTGGAGCATCCCACTCCTGCGGCCATAATGCACAGATATCATCTATGTTGGGA
Source organism: Thermoanaerobacteraceae bacterium (assembly GCA_030016635.1). Classification (GTDB taxonomy): domain Bacteria; phylum Bacillota; class Thermoanaerobacteria; order Thermoanaerobacterales; family UBA4877; genus JASEJQ01. Next base: position 22,103 of record JASEJQ010000019.1, read on the forward strand.
GCTGCAATAGGGTTAAACTTAAGCGGTGTTCTAGATGAACTGGATGGGGATGTGGCATTTTTAGCTGTACCGGCAGAGGAGTTTGTGGAGCTGGAATATAGAGAAAGGTTGAGAAATGAAGGGAAAATTAAATTTTTCGGGGGCAAGCAGGAGTTTATAAGACTGGGGGTGTTTGACGATATAGACATGGCAATGTTGGTCCACTCGGAAGCTGGCGTGGAAGAAAGGAAGTCATTCATTGGCGCAGGCTCCAATGGATTTATCGGTAAAGCAGTAAAATATATAGGCAAGGAGGCCCATGCAGGCGGGGCGCCTTTCGAAGGAGTTAATGCATTAAATGCGGCCATGATAGGTCTCATGGCCATACACGCCCAGAGGGAGACATTCAGGGATGAGGATGCTATAAGGGTACACCCCATAATAACCAAGGGCGGAGACCTGGTGAATATTGTGCCGGCAGATGTGAGGGTTGAGACGTACGTGAGAGGTAGGACAATGACGGCTGTAATAGACGCCAATAAGAAGGTAAACAGGGCCTTAAAGGCGGGAGCATATGCTGTAGGAGCTGAGGTGGAGATAGATGAGATACCCGGGTATCTGCCTTTAAATCAAAATGAAGCAATGGGAGAGCTTTTCAAGGAGAATATGGCAGTGCTGATAGGTCAAGAAAATGTACATCAGGGCCAGTTCATGGCAGGGTCTACAGATATGGGAGATATCAGCTCTATAATGCCTGCCATACATCCAACAGTGGGTGGATTCAAGGGCCTGGCCCATTCCTCCAATTTTGAGGAGGTAGATAAGGAAATGATATATATAAATCCGGCCAAAGCCATGGCCATGACAGCCATAGACCTTCTGTATGACGGAGCTAAGCTGGGCAAGGAGATTAAATCTAAGTATAAACCGTTATATACCAAAGAGTCCTATCTCAAGATGTGGGACGAACTATTAAACGGATAATGTAGAGGGGGAGTCAAATATGAAACGGGATATAAAACTACATGTGATTGCTTTAGTACTGGTGGTCATTGCAGAACTTATAGGGGCGAAGAGCTTTAAGGTGGGACCGGGCACGGTGGTCCTCTTGCCCATGCTTTTTGCACTGATCATGGGAATGCTTTTAGGCCCTAAGGTGCTCAAAATAGTTGATATGGACGACATGAAGAGGGCGGCACCATGGATTAACATATCCGTTATGCTGCTTATTGCTAAGTACGGCACAAACATAGGGCCCACAATGCCACTTCTGTTAAAGTCAAGTCCTGCACTTATACTTCAGGAGTTTGGCAACCTGGGGACAATATTTTTATCACTGCCAATTGCCATGTTGCTTGGTCTTAAGAGGGAAACTATTGGTGCATGTTTCTCCATAGCCAGGGAAGGTAGCTTGGCTATAGTAAGTGATGTATATGGTCTTGATACTCCGGAAGGTCGTGGTGTAATGGGTGTGTATATATCGGGTACTCTGTTTGGTACAATCTTCTTTGGCATAATGGCAGGACTATTGTCTCCGGTGTTTCACCCCTTTGCCTTAGCCATGGCATGTGGGGTAGGAAGTGCCAGTATGATGGCTGCCTCATCAGGTTCTCTTGTTGCCATATTTCCTCAATATGCCAGTGAGATACAGGCCTTTGCATCGGCGAGCAATCTTTTGACCGGCGCCGATGGTGTGTATATGTCCATATTCATGGCACTGCCTATAACGGAATGGCTTTATAAGAAATTTTCAAGGGGTAAGGCAGCAGTAAAGGCGGAGGTGGGGGCAGATGAATAAGAAATTTGTGGATATGCTCGTGGTTTTATTAATAACAGCTGTTATAACCTTGGTTGGTAACTTCATAGGCTATAAGATAAATCCAATTGCTGCAATCCCGGGTATGCTTATTCTTATAGGGATAGTTGTGGTGGGCATTCTGCTGGCGGAGATCATACCAGTAAAACTACCCAGCATTGTGTATATATCACTTATAGGAATAATAATTACCATACCCGGTTTCCCCGGTGCCGCATTCTTTACAGCTATGGTTAGCCAGGTGCAGTTTCTATCTCTGACAACGCCTGTCCTCGCCTATGCAGGTATATCTATAGGTAAAGACTTAGATGCCTTTAGAGAGGTAGGCTGGAAGATTATTGTTGTCTCAATGTTTGTATTTGTAGGCACCTTTGTTGGTTCAGCCATAATAGCCCAGGTTGTCTTAAAGCTTATAGGACAGATATAGCCCGGATTTTCCGGGCTTTTTATAATAATAATACTCCTCATCTTATTGATATAACATATGATATAATCCATACTCTTGTGAACGAAAATCCTTCAATAGCCATAAAAATAATGGAGACTATGACAAAGCGGCTTTCTGAGCAATACTAAATGGGATGAGACTTATGAGATATAAAGGGCGGTTTATACCGCCCTTTATTCATTGATTTAACCAAATATCTTCATAACCTGAAGGATTATCCACGTGAGCGGATTGGCACCGTCACAAATACTGGAAATCGTGGTCGCACCTGCTGGGAACTTAAAGGCCGCATCTATAGCTGCAGTTGTGTGAAGAGGGGCGACATTGGTTGCTATTAAAAGGCCTACACCAATGACCACACTGCCGATTAAAACTGATCTTACAACATTTCCCTTGGTTACCGGTGCGATCATTGCTACCATGAATGGTATAGTAGCTAAGTCGCCAAAGGGCAATACCCTGTTGCCCGGTATTATTAAGGCCAGGAGTATTGTAACAGGTACAAGGATTAGGGCAGTGGATATGGCTGCAGGGTGACCTATAGATACTGCAGAGTCCAATCCAATGTAGAATTCTCTGCCAGCAAATCTTTTCTGCATGAATTCCCTTGCAGACTCTGAAAGAGGTATGAGGCCCTCCATCAGGATTTTTACCATTCTTGGCATCAGGAACATAACTCCTGCCATAGACATACCAAGCTGCAACACCTGCTGAATGCTGTAGCCTGCGGCAAAACCTATTATGATACCAAGAATGAGCCCTATGACCATGGGTTCGCCGAATATACCAAAGCGCTTTTCTATATTTTCTGTGCTGGCATCCAGCTTGTTTAGACCTGGTATATGATCTATCAGTTTATTTAATGGGATGGCGATGGGTACATATGCCGCTGAAAAACCATGAGGCAGTGAAATACCCGGAAGCTGATAGAAGTCCTGGATAAGTGGAGCTGTCCAGTCTGCTATTTTTAAGACAATGATAACATTTATAATGGCTCCGATTATACCCAGGGTCATGTTGCCGGTGGCAGCTACAATTAAGGCGCCTGTGAAAGCGAAATGCCAGTAGTTCCAAAAGTCTACGTCCACAGTTTTGGTGGTTTTAGTGACAAGCATAATAATGTTTACAAGTAGACCTATAGGAATTATAAGGGCACCTATACGAGAAGCAAAGGCTATTGCAGAAGCAGCGGGCCAACCAACGTCAATGACATCAAGCTTTATGCCCATACGCTGGACCATCTCCTGAGCTGCAGGGCCTAAGTTACCTGTTAAAAGTCCTATAACAAGGTTGATGCCGATGAAACCAATACCTATAGTCAGGGCGGATCTAAATGCCTTTCCTGGTTTTTGACCAAATACAAGCCCTAATATAAAGATTATTATTGGGAGCATAACGCTTGCCCCGAGGCTTAGAATAAAATTGATTACACTCATGTTCTATCCCCCTTAACCTTTTAATTTTTGTATTATCTCGTCAAGCACCTTATCTGCACCTATTCCGGTTATGAAGGCCAGGCCGTTTATAACAGGTACTGGATACTTCTTTTGTGTAATTGTTGTAGTAACTATAAGGTCTGCATCCTCAGCCATACTGTCCAGTTCAGTTACCTTGCACTGTCTTATATCGACATTGATACCGTTTGCCTTAGCTGCCTCCTCAATCTTGGTGGCAACAACGGTCGATGTAGCTATGCCTGTACCGCATGCTACAATTATTCTTTTTGTATTCATTTGCTCACCTCCTGCAAGAATTACAAGCAAGTTTCATGCCACAGATTACATATTTTGTGCAACACAGTCAAATGACAGATTCAAATGAGGTAATGACATTATATGTTTCTGTGGAGTTTTTTGCGGATTTTATTGATTCAAGAAGTTCCCTGTCTTGAAATAGAGACATCAACTGCTGCAGCAGTTCTATCTGACCATGGGGCTCGTTGAGTGCCAGAACAAAGATTATATCCACCGGAACATTCTCAGCTGGATTACCCATGTTTTTGAAATTAATAGGTTTTTGCAATACCCCTATGCCTATACATGGCCTTATTACATGGATGCAATCGGTATGAGGGATTGCTACATTAATACCATCGATCAAAAGACCAGTAGGGAAATGTTTTTCTCTCTCCATCAAAGCCGCATAAAAACTATCCTTTACATATTCTTTACTATAAAGCAAATCAGAGATTATCTTCAATGCCTCATCGGAACTATCCGCTACCAGCGGATTTAGTATAAGGTCCTCTCTAATAAAATCTTTAATCATCAATGATTACCTCCCTTATAGTCTCCACATTATCAGCCGTGAATATTCTATCAATAAAACCATTAGATTTTATTTTTCTGTATAAAGCTGCAAAGGCTTCTTGATTGTTTTCCTTTAATGCAAGAAGGAAAACTACTTTGACCTCGTTGTTTTCCTGCCACTCAACAGGTTTTTTCAATACACATACTGAAATACATGGTTTAATTACATTCTGAGGTAAACCGTGGGGTATGGCACAACCTTCAGCCATACAGGTGGCACCCATCAGTTCTCGTTTATAAATATCAAGTAAAAAATTGCTGTTTACGTATCCCTGCTTTTTCAACCTATCCACCATTTCATCAATTATTGAGGTTTTTGTTGTTTCTTCATTAGCAATCGTAATCAATTCTTTTTTAATTAAATCAGTCAATGGATTATCATTGGATTTTATGCCCAATATTTTCTTCAGGTATTTTATGCCATTTCCATTGATTATTTCTTCCAGTGATAAAAAAGGGATTGGATAGTCCTCACCAGGGGAAATAGTTCCTATGATGGCCTTAATTTCGTACTGCCTTTGAAGGTCCCCTATTGTTTTATCGATATTACCGTCTTTTGCTAAACCGAGAGGTATAATTTCATAATGATTTTTTATATCCGGGATAGAGCTGGATATGAACCTTTCTATGGTTTGAGCGCTGCCCTCTCCTGTAAGACATAAGGTTACGATTGCTTTTTTCTTTGCAATTAAAGGATCGGATTTTGCATACCTTGTGCTGTGCTTTGGCTCTGACAATGACTCGGCCAGGCCCTCCAATGTGATATCTGGGAGGAGGGACTTACGGACAGCTTCTATGGCCATCACAGTATCCACACGGTCTATAGTCCGGGTTGGGATGCCCGTCCTCTGCATAATTATCTCACCAAAGGTTACGAGAGATCCCATATCCACAAGGAGCAGTGCCCCCTTGCCTTCGTCCATATGCTTTACTGCGGCTAACGTTTCTTCTAAAGCCTCTTCAGGGGATCTGTCGAGAGGCATGTCTATGCCTACAGCATGGTTTACACCCATGAGTCCGTTAGCAACGTCGGCCATGGCTTTGGCTACATGCCCGTGTGTGACAATTATTACTGCTATGGATGGCTCTTCATAGCTGTCGTTCTTTGACATCATCTTCAGGTAAAGGGCTATATATCCAATCTCTTCAAGAGGCACATGAATTTCATATTCTTTTTCAATTATCTTGCTCATTTCCTCTGATATTGCCAGTTCTTTTTCAAAGTCTTTTTTTATCTTTTCCATCTGAGGGTTTACTATGACTTTACCAGCCTTTATCCTGGATACAGCTGCCGCAAGGTGTATTGCCAGACAGTAAATGAGTCCCTCCTTGTATTTGTATCCCATAGCGTCAGCTACCTTTAACATCTCTTCCACTGTATGGACCATTCTTTCGCCAACCATTTGGGCGAGGTCCTGTTTGTTTATTGCATACCCTCTGGAAAAGCTGTTAGAAAAGTTTTGAAATCTTACCTGAAGCTCGCCCGATATTATCTCGTTAATATCGTTTTGTTCCAAGCCTTTGTTGCTCAATTCTGCATATCTGTCCTCAATATAAAGGTATATGTCATCGGGGAGTGTATACTCCTCTTCCTTAGGAAGTTTGTCTATCACCTCGTCTTTTGGCGTAAACTTCAGTTCGTGGTTTAGGATGCCTATCTGATCTTCCTTAATGCGCTTTTTGAGCATACCCTTTCTCACATGTGCCGGAAGGTCCTCAAGCCCTATGGTTATATCACCGTCTTTTGAGTTCAGGTTCGCTATGAAGGCCTTGGCGCAGGCAACCTGTATATCGCTCCTAAGCTGTCCTATGTTACCGGGACAGTCATAAAGGAGCATGGCTGTTAAAGGTTCCGGTTTGAGTTTGAGGGTTTTACCAATCCTTGTGGCCTCCTTGGCCAGGAAACTTTTTATAATCTGCAGTCTCTCTGATATTGGCCTTACATCCAGTGGGGGCATCTCTATTACCATGGGTATCCTTCTCCGGAATGTGAGAAGAAGGGAAGACTCAATATCCTGCGTTGTGGCTGCTATTATAAGTACATCCACACTTCTCAGATTGTCCACTTCACCCAATCGGCGATATCTGCCGTAATCCAATATAGAAAACAATATTTCCTGACCTTCGGGTGGAAGCCTGTGCACCTCATCGAGAAATAATATGCCGCCGTTAGCTCGTTCTATAAGCCCATCCTTGTTTGTGTCTGCACCAGTAAAAGCACCCTTCACATGTCCAAAGAGCTGTGATAGTAACAGCTGTGGATTGTCTGCATAGTCGGCACAATTGAATACTATAAAGGGCGCATTTTTTTGAAACTTGCCTGATTCTAAGGCAAATCTGTACATAGCTTCGGCCAGATGGCTTTTACCTACACCTGTTGGCCCTACTATCAATGTATGAAGCCCGTGCGGCGGGTACATAACAGCAGCCCTTGCCTGCTGCACCTGCATTTTCAAACTGCCATCATATCCGATTATTGATGAAAAAGGATCTAAATTTGGAGATGCTGTTTTTTCGGGTTTAACCGTTTCCTCTGAATCTATTAATGACCGCAGTTTTGTCACTGCTGTACGGGAAACGTTGTAACCTTCTACATTTAGAATCCTTGTTAATTCCCTGTCGGATACTGAAGGGTTTTGATTTATAATCTTTCTCATTTCAGTAAGGATATATGGCTTTCTTCTTTCTCTTGAGTCTGGAATGTTTAATTTTAATCTTAACTCTGTTACCTCGTCCCTCCTCATTTTTAACTTTGCTGACAGTTCTTCATCAGTCATAGGGTTTTTCTTGTCTTCATTTTTAATGAGTTCTAAAAGTTTTTGTTCCATAATCATCCCCTCTCTTTTCTTAGCAATAATCATGCCAATTACTTTTTCAAAAGGTTTTATAATGGTCTTAAAGATATTTTTCCACAAAAAAGACCACGTTAAATAATTAACATATTATAAAAATTTTTTTAAAACTCTATGTTGACAAATAAATTATATCATACTATAATTTACTTAACAAATGAAATCATACTGAACAAATGTTCAAAAGGGGATGGTTGTTTTTGGAGGACAACCTCAGACTACTTATTAAAATATCTACACTTTATTATGGCGATAATCTTACGCAGGATGAGATTTCTAAAAAGTTAAATATATCAAGGCCAGCGGTTTCCAGGTTGCTAAAAAAAGCAAGAGAAGAGGGGATCGTTGAGATTAAGATAAACAGCAGTTATGGCTATTCTAATCTGGAAGAAGCGCTTGAAAAACGCTTTGGTTTAAAAGAGGCAATTGTTATAGAATATCAAAATGAAGAACAGGGCATATTGAAAAGAGAGCTGGGCAAAGCAGCAGCAGCACTCCTGATGCGGATAATAAAGAATAAAGATATCGTTGGCCTGTCATGGGGGACAACGCTTGCATCAATTCCACCTTTTATAAAGCAGAAATATACGCCTGATACACTTTTTGTGCCTATGGTTGGAGGGATAGGTCAGGTGAACTATGATGTGCATAGCAATAATATTACAACAGAGTTTGCAAAAGCATTTGGTGGCAAATGGCAGCTCCTCCATGCGCCGGCTTTCGTGGATAGGATGGATGTCAAGAAAAGTATTCTGTCAGATACTAACGTTAAAAGAGTGCTGGACACAGCAGCTAATGCGGATATAGCTGTTGTGGGAATTGGTGCGCCTATAGAATCTTCGACAATGCTTGCCAGTGGGTATTTTGGCGAGAGTGAAATAAAACTTTTAAAGGAAGCAGGAGCAATAGGGGACCTCTGCTCAAGGTTCTTTGATAGAGATGGGAATCCTTGCGATGTGGATATAAATGACAGGGTTATTGGGATACCACTTCATATACTGAAGGATATTAATACAGTGGTGGGCGTGGCAGGTGGAAAGGAAAAGGTACTGTCAATTTTAGGGGCATTGAAGGGTGGATATATAGATATTATTGTTACCGATAATTTGACAGCCGGGGAATTAATAAAGGGGGTATCCTGATGTGGATTAAATTGCTTTTGGTCATAGGAGTTGTATGGCTTATACAGTCTATTCTAACGTATTTTCAGATTAAGGACTATCAGAGGACAAGTATGGAACTGGCTAAACAAGGTAGACTCCTTATCGGAGCTCAGAGGGGCTATCTCTCAAAGGGAGCAATACTGGTAATGTCGATAGACGAGAAATTTAATATTTCTGATTGCAGGTTATTAAATGGAATTACAGTAATGGCCAGGTTCAAAAAGTTTGAATCCTTGATTGGCAAAAATATTTTTGATGAGGAGTGTAAAGACGGATTAAAGGGGGCTGTTGGCAAGGCCTTTGAAAAAGCGTTATCCAGTTTATCTCTCAATAAAGGAGAATGTGCTTATGGAGAAATTACCCAGGTTGACTCCAGGGAGTAAAATATATCAGCTTTTCGATTATAAAAAGGTGGTGGTAGAGGGGAAGAATGATGACTTCATAATTACTATCGAGAAAAAAGAAAAGACTGCAAGGAAAAGACAGAATACAGTGTAGGGCCACGGGCCGGGATAATTTTACCCCGGCTAATTTTATTATAAGGGAGGGTTTTTAATGGATGTGTTGGCAAATTTTGCACAGGGTTTTATTGGTGTATTTCAGGAAGGTGGAAAGACATTTGTTGGATTTTTAAGTGGGATAGTTCCGACCCTGGTAACCCTGATGACTGCTGTCAATGCCCTGGTCAAGTTTGTTGGTGAGGAAAGGGTTAACAGGTGGGGAGAGGCTGCTGGCAGATATACCATATTGAGGTATACAGTAATGCCTATTATGGCCATGTTCTTTTTAACCAACCCCATGGCTTATACCTTTGGAAGGTTCCTACCTGAAAAGTACAAGCCTGCATTCTATGATGCTGCAGTTTCTTTCTGTCATCCTATAACCGGTCTGTTTCCCCATGCCAATCCTGCTGAGCTCTTTGTCTACATGGGAATTGCCCAGGGGATACAGCAACTGGGGCTTTCTATAGGTGGCCTGGCCGTAAGATACTTTATAGTAGGCATAATAGTAATATTCATACGTGGTGTTGTGACAGAAAGACTTACTTTGAGGATGATGAGACAGCAAGGGATTGAAATATAGAGAGGAGGAGAATTGTGTATAGAGCAGTCCGTATTGAAAAGGGGAATGGAGGATGGGGCGGCCCCCTTGTTATAATGCCGTCCGTTGGCAAGGATAAGATTGTATCTGTTACAGGCGGTGGGATACACCCTGTTGCAAAGAAAATTGCAGAACTGACAGGTGGCACTGCAGTAGATGGTTTTAAGGGTGCTGTTCCAGAAAACGAAATATGCTGTGTGGTGATAGACTGCGGGGGGACTGCCAGGTGTGGAGTATACCCAAAGAAAAGGATTCCAACAGTTAATCTCACACCTGTAGGACAGGTAGGACCTCTTGCTGAATACATTAAGGAGGATGTATATGTATCCGGTGTCAAAGAGGAAAATATTATATCTGTGGATGAAACCCCTGAAGAGGTAGCTGGAGAAGGAAAATCAGAAAAGTCTGTTTTCGAGGCAGCCACATCACAGGCCAGGCCGGCAAATCAAGTACCCCAGGGAAATATAATTGAGAAGTTCGGCAGAACCATGGGCGGCTTTGTTGGTACCCTGTACCAGGCGGGAAGGCAGACCATAGATCAGTTGATAAGAAATATAATACCGTTTATGGCTTTTGTTGCGACAATAATAGGTATAATCACGGCCACAGGCGTCGGCAACGCACTGGCAAACCTTATAGCACCTCTTGCCGGTACGCTGGTCGGGCTGCTTGTAATTTCTGTGATATGTGCATTTCCTTTACTGTCGCCGTTGCTTGGGCCTGGGGCAGTCATAGCCCAGGTTATAGGGGTGCTGGTTGGTGTAGAGATAGGTAGAGGCCATATACCACCGCAGTTTGCACTGCCTGCCCTGTTTGCCATTGACCCTCAGGTTGGTTGCGACTTTGTACCTGTAGGTTTATCTCTTGGTGAAGCCAAACCGGAGACCACCAGCATAGGTGTCAGTGCCGTTTTGATTTCAAGGCAGTTTACAGGTCCGATTGCTGTTCTCATTGCATATGCATTCAGTTTTGGTCTGTTTTAGATAGCACATGAGGGGGAGCGAAAACGCTCTCCCAAAATATTTTATAGGAGGGGCAAGATGGTAAAGTATCTGACTACAGTAACTGCAGTTGGGGAACAGGTAAGTGAATTAAAGGAAGCCAATATATTGATAATCTTTAATGAAGATGCCCCCAAAGAACTGGCAGAGATATCTGTTTTGCACACTAAGGAAGAGTTAAATGCCGAGGTCAGGCCAGGGGACATCTTAAGGATTGATGAGTGTGATTATGTGATTTTGGATGTTGGAGACGAGGTTAATAAAAATCTTGCTTTACTTGGGCACTGCTGTTTAAAATTCGATAACAACACCGGACTCCTGCCGGGTGATGTCAGGGTTGATGGAGAAATACCTGATATTAAGGTGGGAAGCCGGATAAAAATATATGACAAGGAGAGGATATAAATTGTTAAACCTGAATTATCACTTAAGGAAGATGGAAGAAGAAGGAAAGTACATTAAAATAGGCCTGGTTGGCGCCGGACAGATGGGCAGGGGAATGGTAAGCCAGATGTTTTTGATGAAGGGCATACGGGCTTGCCTGGTATCTGATATTGCACTGGAAAATGTGATAAATGCCTACAGGCTGGCAGGAGTTAAGGATGAAGATATTAAAGTTGTTGAGAGTGTTAAAGAGGCGCAGGAGGCAATAGAGAGTGGCTATTATGTGGCAACTGCCGACAGCACAATCGTAACGGGGACACCTGCCGTTGATGTTGTCATAGACGCCACTGGTGTACCTGAGGTGGGGGCACGCCTGGCCTATGACTCCATTATGAACAGAAAACACATTGTAATGTTGAATGTAGAGACTGACGTCACCGTAGGGCCTCTTCTAAAGAAAATGGCAGACAGCGCAGGTGTTGTCTATACAGTATCTGCAGGCGATGAACCGGGAGCTGTAAAAGAACTGTACGACTTTGTTGACGGACTTGGTTTTGAGGTCCTCGTGGTTGGCAAGGGTAAAAACAATCCCGTAAACAGGCACGCAACCCCGGATTCTCAGGTAGAAAGGGCAAAGATAGAGGGTGCAAATCCGAAGATGCTTGCATCATTTGTGGATGGCACAAAGACAATGGTTGAAATGACGGCCGTGTCCAACGCTACTGGTTTTCTGCCTGACATACCTGGTATGCACGGGGCATCGGGCAACTGGGATAATCTTACAGAGGTATTAAGACTGAAAGAAGAAGGTGGAGTATTAAATAACTACCATGTGGTTGAATATGTAAACGGTGTGGCTCCCGGCGTGTTTGTTATAGTAAGGGCTCCGCTGAAGGCTATAAATGACGAACTTAAGTATCTGAAGATGGGTGACGGGCCAAACTACCTTTTATACAGGCCGTATCATCTGACAAGCATTGAGACTCCGATTTCTGCAGTGAGGGCCTGCGTATATCATGAGCCTACAATAGCACCTGCTGGAAAACCATATTCTGATACGGTAGCAGTGGCAAAAAGAGATTTAAAGGCTGGAGAGTACTTGGACGGGATTGGCATGTATACAATATATGGAATGATAGAAACCCATGAGAAGGCAAAAGAGATGAATGCTCTGCCGATAGGTCTGGTAAACAAAAAGACGATGGTGTTAAGGGATATTAAGGAGGGGGAGGTAATAACATATGAGGACGTTGAGCTTGATGACCAATCTATAATAACCCAGTTGAGAAAGTTGCAGGATCAGCTTATTGGATAGATTTGCGGTACAAAAGGTGGGGGCATGTTTGCTCCCACTCAGGTTTTAAGCGATATGGCATGAAATATGCGTTATTATTTTCCGGGAGGGATATATTATGGAACTTTCAAAGGAAAAAATGCTGTGGATGTACCAAAAGATGGTGGAAATAAGGAAATTTGAACTCAAGGTGGATGAGCTTTTTAAGAAAAACATGATATGGGGTACATGCCACCTGTATATTGGTGAGGAGGCAACTGCGGTAGGCGCCTGCGCCGCACTCAACAGGGATGACTACATCACAAGCACGCACAGAGGGCATGGGCACTGCATCGCAAAAGGTGCAGAGATGAAGAGGATGATGGCTGAGCTCTTGGGGAGAGAGACCGGGTATTGCAAAGGCAGAGGAGGGTCAATGCATATAGTAGATGTATCTACTGGAAACCTTGGTGCCAATGGGGTTGTGGCAGGAGGCATACCCATAGCCACAGGTGCGGCTCTGGCGTCGAAGAGAAGAGGTGATGGAAAGGTTACAATATGCTTCTTTGGAGATGGAGCGGGCAATGAGGGTGCTTTCCATGAGTCACTAAATATGGCCGGGATATGGAAATTGCCCATAGTGTATCTATGCGAAAATAACCTCTATGGCATGTCCAATCCCGTGAAAAATTCAACGGCTGTTGAGGATATTGCTGTAAGGGGCCAGGCCTATAATATACCAGGAGTGATAGTTGACGGCAACGACGTACTGGCTGTATATGAGACGGTGAAAGAAGCTGTGGGCAGGGCCAGAAGAGGAGAAGGGGCTACCCTCATAGAGAGCAAGACATACAGATGGATGGGTCATTCAAAGAGCGACCCGAGAGCCTACAGGACAAGAGAAGAGGAACAGGAGTGGAAAGAGAGAGACCCTATCAAGCTTTTTGCATCGCAGCTCATGGATAGAAATATAGCTACAGAGGATGAGCTAAAGAAGATAGATGAACAGGTGGACGAAGAGATTGAAGAGGCCTATGAATTTGCAGTAAACAGTCCAAAAGCCAGGGTTGAAGACATAACAGAGTACGTTTATGCATAGGGAGGGAATAATATGAGTGAAAAGACATATATAGATGCGTTGGCTGAGGCATTGAGAGAAGAGTTTGACCGGGATGAGAATGTGTTTATGATGGGAGAGGATATAGGGATATATGGAGGTGCTTTTGGTGTCACCAAGGGCATGTACCCTAAGTATAAGGATAAGCTATTGGATACACCGATATCCGAGGCCAGCATAGTTGGTGCAGGGGTAGGATGCGCCCTTGTCGGTATGAGGCCCATTGTAGAGATAATGTTTTCTGATTTTATGATGGATGCCATGGAATGGATAGTAAATCAGGCCGCAAAGCTCAGGTATATGACCGGTGGTCAGCTTAAGGTACCTATGGTGATAAGAGCGCCCATGGGCTGCGGCACAGGAGCTGCGGCACAGCATTCGCAGAGCCTACCTGCATTGTTTGCCCATATCCCGGGGCTCAAGGTGGTTATGCCGGCTACACCTTATGATGTCAAAGGTATGCTGAAGGCTGCTGTCAGGGATGATAACCCCGTAATATTCTTTGAGCATAAGCTCTTATACTGGACAAAGGGGGATGTGCCTGAAGGCGACTATACAGTGCCTATCGGAAAGGCGGCAGTAAAAAGGGAAGGTAAAGACATAACAATTATTGCTGGTTCTATCATGGTACCGAGGTCAATGGGGGCTGCAGAGAAGTTAAAGGAATATGGAATAGATGCCGAGGTAATAGATATCAGGAGTCTTGTGCCAATGGATGTGGAGACTATAGTGGAATCTGTATCCAAAACGGGAAAAGCTATAATAGTAGAAGACGATAATAAAAATAACGGCTGGGGCTCAGAGGTTGTATCAAAACTCATAGAGAGCGACGCCTTTGACTATCTGGACGAGCCGATAAAGAGGCTGGCTGGCAAGGATATACCAATTCCATATGCGCCTGAACTGGAGAGGGCGGCAGTACCACAGATAGAGGACATAATTGAGGGAGTAAAAGAAATATTTGATAAGAGGTGATAGCATGGCCAATGTGGAATTGATGCCAAAACTGGGCATGACAATGGCAGAGGGAGTAATACTGAGGTGGATAAAAAAAGAAGGGGACAGGGTAGAGCAGGGAGAACCGCTCTTAGAGATTCAAACAGATAAGGTCAATATAGAGGAGGAATCATCTTATAGCGGAGTGCTATTGAAGATACTGGCTCCGGAGGGTGCTACGGTACCCATAAATGAGCCTATAGCTATTATCGGAGAAGAAGGGGAAGATGTAGAAAAGATATTGAGTGGGATTGGGAAGTCCAGTCAGAGTGGACAGTTAGAGAGTGAAAATAGAGAAACGGAAAAAGCAGAGGTTAAAGGAGCGGAGCTCAAGGGTATAAAAGAATCTGTACGTGAAGAAAGGCACGTTCAAATGGATAAGCCAAGGGCTACACCGTTAGCAAGAAAGATAGCAAAAGAGAATAAATTGGACCTTAAGGAAGTGGTTGGAAGTGGGCCTAAGGGAAGAATACAGAGGGCTGATGTGGAAAAATACCTAAAGGAAATAGAAGTCAAACCCGCTATTACTGCAAAGCCTGAGGAGATTTCAGGCAGAGTCCCATTAACCGGCATGAGGGGCATAATTGCAGATAAGATGCAAAAAAGTATGAACACGGCACCCCATTTTTATGTTACAATGGAAATAGATATGAGTGAGGTCCTCACGCTCAGAGAAAGATTGAATGGCAAACTTAAAGATGTTAAGATCAGCCTGAATACAATCCTTATAAAGGCATCAGCTACAGCAATAAAGGGATTCCCCATAGTCAACGCCTATGTGGAGGAAAACTCCATAGTAATGAAAGAAGGAATAAACATCGGATTGGCGGTAGCGCTGGAAGATGGTCTTATAGTGCCTGTGGTTAAAGACGCTGATAAGAAGGGTTTGAGTGAAATTGCCAGGGAGGAGCGTGCTCTTGTGGAGAAAGCACGAAATGGTAAACTTATGCCGGATGAGTACTCAGGAGGCAGCTTTACCATATCCAATCTTGGCATGTTTGATGTCACCAGGTTTACCGCTATAATTAACCAGCCTGAGGTTGCGATTTTAGCTGTTGGGATGGTTAGGGAGGTGCCGGTGGTAGTAAATGGAGAGATAGTCATAAGACCCATCATGGAGGCGACCCTGTCATCTGATCATCGTGTAATTGATGGTGCTGTAGCTGCAAGATTCTTAAAGAGAATAAAGGAAATTCTGGAGGATCCCATTCAGATGATTGTGTAGAGGAGGGTTCAATAGTGGACTATGATGTAATAGTTGTAGGCGGTGGGCCTG
>JASEJQ010000001.1:0-10081 GCA_030016635.1 Thermoanaerobacteraceae bacterium
AGGTGCATGGATGTTGCTATCATTCGTAGAATACTACTTTGTACACTAAAATCAAATGTTATTTTTTTAACCGCAGTGATATAATGAAGGTGAAGGGGTGACGGCTATGGACAATATAAAAGATGAGATATTGTCAAAATTAGAAGAGATGGACGAGGAACAGTTGGCATTGGTGAAAACGTTTTTAGAACAGATGAAAAAGAAAGAAGAGATGGCAGGCATACTGGATGAGATAGAGAGGGAGCTGGATGAAAGACTATAAGCAAGCTGTTTTACCACATGGGAGGAAAATGCCATGTCAAACACGTTGATCTCTATATGCCTTGCAGCCTTTTATATTATATTGTCCTGCTGGGTATCCTATCATAAGGACATTTTTATTTCACTACAATAACTCTCGAGGCAAGGTATATAACATCCAAATTATTATTTTAGGCCTCCTTGATATATAATATAGTAAAAGCGGAAATGAGGTATATGGTATGGATATCCAATACATAAGACAGATGGAAGACAGGTTTTATAATAAGATAGATGAGGCGATGAATGAGATACAAAACCTGGAATATATAGACATGGTGGTAGGTATACCCTTCTACAATGAAAAGGAATCCTTGAGGTATGTCATTAAGACAGCCGAAGAAGGACTCAAGGCATTTCCGGATATGAAAAAACTCATTGTTTGTGCTGGAGACCCTGCAGGTAAAGAGGCAATGGAGGCCATAAATGGAATTGACTGTGAGGTGCCATGCCTATTTTTCCTTATGGAGCCCGGGATAAACGGCAGGGGTTTCAGCATGAGGGCAATAATGGAGATAGCCAAAAGGCTTGAGGCTGATGCTGTTTTCTTGGAGGCCGACCTTAAAAGGGAAGGGGAGTGGGGTTTTAAACCCTCCTGGATAGAGAGGCTGATATATCCGCTCACCGAGGGATACGATATAATCTTTACAAGCTTCAGGAGGCACTACTTTGAGGATACTACGGGTGACCTTTTGGCCAGGCCAATCCTAGAGTCCCTGTATAGCTGCCAGTTAAAAGACCCTTTGAGCGGCATATATGCTATATCCCATGACCTGATTGAGGACTATTGTTCTAATGTCAACCAGTGGTATGAATACGCAGGAGGATACGGTGTAGACCCATGGATGGTGACCAGGGCAATTGTATGGGACAAAAAGATATGTGAGGTAAGCCTGGGAGCCAAACTCACTCCTCCATCGGCCGGAAAAAGGGTATTTGTCTTTAAAGAAGTAGCAAGGGCCATCTTTGAATGCCTTAAGAATGACCAGGATTACTGGCTGAAATCCCACATGATATTAAAGAGACCGGCTGTATATGGATTGGAGGATAGGGACAGGCCTAAGGAGGTATCCTGCCGCCTTACAGACTTTATACAGGCATTTGAGTCCGGTTATGACAGGTACAGGGTTGTATATGAGAAAATATTTCCTGATGAAGTGAAGAGATTGGTTGAGGAGATACATAGCCTATCACATAAGGATTTCAGGTTTGATGAGAATATATGGGCACGGGTAGTCTGCCAGTTTTTGCAGACATACAGTTTTGATGCCGCAATCTCCACTGAGGATATACTGGATGCCTTTACTGTACTTTATGAGGGACGTACCGCTGGCTACATAAAGCAGGTTAGACAGTTCAGGGATTACCTGGTAAATCTTAAAGGAATAGATATGGATGAACTTACCTATAAAAAGGTGAAGGATTTTTATGCCGGACAGGTAGAGGCACTTCTTGCCTTAAAGCCGGATTTCGTGAAAACCTGGGTAGAGAAGACCTCGGAGGTACAGCCGGTCATTACCCCTCTGGATTATCTTGAATTCATACCGGGGGTTCCCATTGTATTGCCTAAGGAACTGAAGGGATTGGGCGGCAGTATCATAAGGACCAATGAAATATTCAGGAGAGTTGAGAAAAAATATTCTAAGGATTTTCATGATTTTATACATAATACGTTAAAGATACCAGAGGGTTCATCTCCATCAGAGGTGTGCAATGGGGTAAAAGAATTTATGCTGTATCTTGAAGATGTCATGAACAGGGTATTCCCTGGAGATTTATACTCCAGTGATGGCATTACTGAGGTGGCAAATGGAATATTCAATTTGCTGCCTCATGGGAAGGTCATGATGGTAAAGTCAGAAATTCTAAGGAAACTACTTTATGAGTTCCCTCCGTTAAACCTGATGATCCGCATGGATTATAAAAATGTTACTGAGCTATTAAACAACATGAGCCCGCGATATGCCATAACTCTTGCCAATATAATGGAGGAGAGGCAGTATGTTGACAGGGTGATACTATGGCTTGAGGATAACTTAAGGCCTGACAGCATGGAAGAGGTTGATATAGAACCTATCATACTCAATAAAGACATAATACCGGATATTTCCGACATGAGGGATATCACCATGTTAAACAAGATAACAGGTATGATTACTGTGAGCAACCTGAGCAAGGGTATGGGAGGGGAGTATCCCAAACTTCGGTATTTTACTCATATTGTGAAGAATATAGTGGAGGCAGAGCACTATTCATATATATGGACATTATATGCCAGAGAACGTAGGGGCTTTGGCCTCAAGGTGGCAAACTCTATCCTTGGGCATCATGGTAGGGATGTGTTTTCAGCCCACAATATGTTTGAAAACTGGCATCAGAGGGAAATGGTAATTAGATTCAAAAAGTTGGCAGAGGGACTTGAGTCAAAGGGGGCCAAAGAGGAGGAAAAAGCCTTCTACTTAATGGCAGAGGGATATGGGCTGTCCCTTATCATGAATGATGGGACTTTTGTGCCGTGCTCAGCCTGGACATGGGCAAGCTACAGTTTCCGGGGAGGCAAGGGTATCCCTACGCCGCTTTCTTTGCATGTGGAGAGGGACTGGTTTGACTACGACCTTTTAGAGGAAATATATAAAGAGATGGGCTATAGGCCGGAGGAGATACTGGATGAGGTGTTCCAGCTCATTGGAGAGGGCAAGGAGAGCATTGACCTCATCGATGCCATACTGGGCATAAAGCCACATACTGAGGCGGTGATGGTACAGGATGTGGAGAACTGGCCTCAGGCAGGTAGTCTGACACGTTATGAAAAAAATCCTATATTAAAACCCCTGCCGGACCACTGGTGGGAATGCAGATATGTGTTGAATGCTGCGACGTTGAGGATAAAGGATAGGGTATATCTCCTCTACAGGGCGTTTGGCAGGGACAGCATATCCAGGATTGGCCTGGTCATATCCGACGGCTATAATATAGTTGAAAGACTCCCTGAGCCTGTCTTTTACCCTGAAAACAACACGGAGAAGGATGGCTGCGAGGATCCCCGTGTGGTAATTATTGACGACAGGATTTATATGATGTACACCGCCTATGACGGAGTGGTAGCACAGGTTGCTGCCGCCTCCATCAGCGTGGAAGATTTCTTGAACAGGGATTTTGACAGGTGGGAGAGGCTGGGCCTGGCCTTCCCCAACCTCTGGGATAAGGACGCCATACTTTTCCCCGAGAAGATTAACGGCAAGTATGTTATATATCACAGGATAGAGCCCAGCATATGGGTCTCATACTCCGATGAGCTTAAGTTTCCATGGCCTAAGGATGGACATAAAATAATAATAGGTCCTCGCTCAGGAATGATGTGGGACTCATTGAAGATAGGCGCAGGGACACAGCCATTAAAGACGAGGTATGGATGGCTGCTTATATATCATGGTGTAGACGATAATCTGATATACAGACTGGGCGTGATACTGGTAGATTTAAAGGACCCGGGAAGGCTGCTCTACCGCTCACCCAACCCGATCCTATCGCCAGAGATGGAGTATGAGACAGGTGACAGGTCCACGTCATGGGTGCCCAATGTGGTCTTCACCTGCGGTGCGGTACCCGCTGAGGACAAGGACATATTGGATGCCGGGGATGAGATACTGGTATACTATGGGTCTGCAGATACCTACATTTGTGTAGCCCATGCAAAGGTGGACGAGTTAATACCGGAGGAGGTCAGAAAAAGGATAGAAAGAGAAACAGTTGGCACGTTTGCCGCAGGTCAATTATATTCAAGAGGTGATTCACATGGATCTGGGTAGCGGTCACATATTCAGAAATAAGCCGTTAATTTGTATTCCCATTGCACCGCATGACTTGGAGGACCTTAAAAGACAGGCTGAATATGCTAAGGGCATAATACCGGATATGGTTGAGTTCAGAGCAGACTATTATAAAGACAATAATTTTAATGAAGCATTAAAATATATTGCCTTTATGCTTCCCGTCACACCTGTCATTTTCACATTCAGGAAGAAGGAAGAGGGGGGAGTCAGTGAGATAAAGGAGTCTGAAAGGCTTGATATAATATTAAAAGCTGTCTCTTCCGGTTATATGAGCATACTGGATATAGAGGAATCCACAGAGGAAGGCGCTCTTAAAAGGGTTGTGGATGCTTCAAGGCATGAGGGTATACCTGTTATGATGTCATATCACGATATGAAGGCTGTACCGCCGAATAATGTACTCAGAGAAAAACTCTATAATATACAGGACAAAGGTGCCAATGCAGCAAAGATTGCTGTAACACCGAGAAGCAAGGAAGAAGCCTTTAAATTCATCGAGACCATCACAGAGATAAAGAAAGCAGTAAACATATCAACAGTAGTTGTAACCATGGGAGAGCATGGCATGTTTCTACGCCTCTTTGGATGGGTACTGGAAAGCCCCATAATCTATGCCGCAGGACTCGTGCATACAGCCCCCGGTCAACCGCCTGCAGAGTATGTAAGGTGGCTTATACAGAGATAAATATAGACAAAGCTGCAATATAAATTCAAAAAGGGAGGAAACCTCCCTTTAAAACTTCAACGGTACAGCTTTTCTAAGTTCGTCCAGAATCTTTTCCAGCCCTTCCTCTGTCTTTGCCTCTGCTCTTAAGATTACCTCAGGACCTGTATTGGATGCTCTGGCTAAGCACCAGCCGTCATATATATACGCCCTAACCCCGTCTATATCCACCACAGGGCATCCCTTCTCAACGAAATATCTTTTAGCATTTTCAACTATATTGAATTTTTCCTTATCGTTGCTCTCAGCCCTTATCTCTGGAGTGGATACATAGAAAGGGACATCGGACAACAGTTCGGATAACCTTCTGCCGCTCTTTGAGAGAATTCTCAATAGTCTACCCGCTGCGTAAAGGGCATCATCAAAACCGAAATATTCATCGGCAAAGAACATATGGCCGGACATCTCACCGGTAAACGGCGAATTCAGCTGGCGCATCTTTGCCTTTATGAGAGAATGACCCGTCTTGTAGAAGAATGGTTGGCCACCCAGCCTTTTTATTTCATCTGCAAGGGCCTCGGAGCATTTTACCTCTACAATGCAGTCTATTCCCGGGTATTTTGGCAGAATCTCTCTCCAGAAGAGGGCCATCATTGTGTCCCCCCATATGATATTTCCCTTATCATCCACAACACCAATCCTGTCACCGTCTCCATCAAATCCTATGCCCAGGTCTGCCCCTGTCTTTAGCACCATATCCTTCAAGTCCTTCAGATTCTCTTCCTTTACAGGGTCAGGGAAGTGATTGGGGAAATTGGGGTCAGATTCAGAGTATATGGGTACGACATCGCATCCCCATAGGTCTAAGACCTGAGGACCAACGACAGAAGTAGTGCCGTTGCCGCAATCCACCACTACCTTGAGCTGTTTATCCAGCTTTATTTTCTTTTCAAGCATATCGGCATAACCAAAAATGGGGTATGCGTAGCTTACTTCACCCCTTGGGGATTCAATAAAGTCATCGTTTTCGATCATGCGACAGATACCCTGCAGGTCTTCACCATACAGTGTGGCCGGGCCGAAACAGACCTTAAACCCGTTGTACTGAGGAGGGTTGTGACTTGCTGTTATCATCAGCCCGGGATTTACATTGTAAAGGATCCTCGAGTAATAAAACATAGGGGTGGTTGCAAGACCGATAATAAGCACATCTGCACCTGTACTCAAAAGGCCCTCTATGGCTGCATCCATGAGGTCCAAAGAAGAAGCCCTGTTGTCATGTCCGACCAGACACATATTTTCATCATTTCTTTTTAAATAAGTCCCAAAAGCCTTTCCTATTAAATAGGCCGTGTCCTTATTGAGTTCTTCAGATACGGTGCCCCTTATGTCATACTGCCGGAATATAGTGGGGTTTATCTTTGCCATGTATTACCTCCTCCTTTTCTTCTAGTATCTCATTCATCATCTGATAAGTCAATAGGAAGGTGACTATGGCCTCTGCCCCCTGATTCATGTTCAGGCCGTCCGGTACCAGCGCATCATGGCATCCTCCGGAATTTTCATTGTATAGATTGAGGCGATGTATGTTTTTACCCCAGTACCATTCATATGAGAGGGTTGCTTTTGCAAGATACTCTCTTTTCCTAGTTGCAAGATAGCCCTCAAGGCAGGCCAGGACAATGGACGCTGCATCCACAGGCTGCTGGTCGAAAGGTGGGATATCCCTGTTTCTCTGCCACCAGCCTCTATTTCCAACAATGGAAAGATAGCCATTCTTGAATAATGAGTCTGTCAGAAAACCTAGAGACTCCTCAGCTATGTTAAGTGAATCCCTGTCGCTGGAGATCGTATAATAGGAAAACAGCGAATGCGGAAGCACAGCATTGCAGTAAGTCAGCCATTCCTCAAACCACTTCCAGGTGTCCGTTTTGTTTTCTCTATAGTTCTTCTTTAAGTATTGAGCAATATCACCTGCCAGCTTATATATGGTGCGGTGGTTATATCCACTGGTTATGAGGGTTATAAGTCCCATTAGAATATATGATACAGCCCTTAAAGATTTAATTTTGGGGATTAGTGGCAGGGCACTTTCTACAATTTCTCCGGACATCTTCTTGACATTGTCAGATACTCTACTATCCCCGAGTATATAACAGCAGGCCATGAAAGCACGCCCTATGCTGTCTTCTGAATCAATGGTCGGAAGGAATGTATTACCGACCTTGAGGTTTATAAAGCTCCCATCCTGCCTTTGTGCACTCATTAAAAAGGTTATATAGGTATTGGTAAACCTTTCTCTTTTCGTTTCATCCATATTAACAGCAACAAGGAGAGCTCTGGCATTATCATCAACTGTATAGCCGCTCTCCTTTAAAGGTTCGTCGTACTTTGCAAACTGTAGTATACCCGTATTATCGGTCAGTTTTTTAAGGTACTTGTAAGACACTCCCATATTCAATCCCCCTAACACCGCTTTGAATAACAAGACCCAAAAGATTTATATACTGTTTGGCTACATTGGTCCATGCCATTGTCTTGCCCAGTTTAAATGCTCTTTCTTCCAGACTGCGTTTTAATGTTGGGCTATCTATTATATTCTCTATAAGGGAGGCAAGCTCAATATGATTATTGGTGCTCTTTGCAATAAGGCCGCGTCCGCTACCAAGTATCTCCAGTGCATAGTCGTATGGTGTAGATACTATAGCCCTTCCGCAGCCTACCGCATAGGTGAGCGTACCGCTCACAGCCTGGTTTCTATTAGGATAAGGGGTCATATATACATCGGTCATGTACAGATAATCTCCAAGCTCATCTAAGGACAGGTAATGATTAATAAACTCTACATTATTTTCCAGATGCATATGTTCAACCAGACTTATAAGCGACTCTCTATAGGTTTCGCCATATTTTTTGACTAAGGACGGATGAGTCTCACCCAATACAAGATATAGTATGTCTGGATGTCTTGATGCCAGTTCCCCTATGCATTTAATACCGTTTTCTATACCCTTGCCTGGTCCTATAAGCCCAAAGGTAGAGACTATAGTCCTGCCAGTATATCCATATATTTCTTTCAATTTTTCTCTGCTCTTTTGTGTAAAATGAGGTACACCGTGAGGTATCACATAGATCTTATCTTTTGGGATGAAGTATATGCTCCATAGAAGTTCTGCTGACCTTTCAGTCATGCAGACAACACCAGCTGCTGCACTGCCAAGGCCGCGCAGTATCCATTTCTGTCTGAAGTTGGGAGATGGCAGTACAGTATGAGTGGTAAGTATAAAAGGCTTCTTAAGGTGGGCTGCAAAATCCAGTACGTATTTACCATCCATTCCTCCAAATATGCCATATTCATGTTCTATTATGACGACATCTATGAAGGAGTCATTGACAAAATGGGCAGCCCCAATGAAATCTTCTCTATCATCCTGCTTGATTTCAAATATGACCTCCGCTGGATAGAGATAATTTGCTCCATTGTCTGTAATGGCCAATATTTTAACATTCTTGCCCATTTTAGCTATATTATCCTTCAGGTCTTTAGAGAATGAGGCGATGCCGCATTCTCTTGGCGGATAGGTACTTAAAATGGCTATATTCATTTGAATCCCTTCCTTTTAATCCGCAATCACACCATAGGAGACATCCCTGTTATCCTCAATGGTACAGTTGATGCCTATGATTGTATTGCTTAATTTTGAACCCCTGCCTATCTTGCATCCTTCCCATATGATTGAATTCCTGATATAGCTGCCTGAACGTATCTCAATGTTATTGCCTATCACTGTACGTGGCCCTATTATTACTTCATCAGCTATATAGCAGTTGTCCCCTATCACTATTGGGGGTATTAGCTTTGTGGTAGGACTTATATAGGAGTTTTTGCCTATGAAGATGTTATTTTTATAGTTCCTCTCAATGAATGGATATGCGAATAAACCATCCATTATGCTGTTGTGCAGCTCTAAATATTTGTGAGGAGTGCCTATGTCGATCCAATAGTTGCTGTTTTTGTAGGCATACATCCTTATACCTGCTGATAGGAGACCCGGGTATACCTCTTTCTCTACGGATATCTCACGTCCGGCAGGTATTAAATCCAGGATTTCCTTTTCAAATACATATATACCTGCATTAATCAGGTCTGTAGTTATCTCCTCAGGTCGGGGTTTTTCCTTAAATGCTGTTATCCTATCATCATTATCTGTTTCCACCAGGCCGTATGCACTGGGGTTATCAACCCGTGTGAGGGCTATGGTGACTTTTGCATTTTTTTCCTTGTGGTAATTTATAAGTTTTTGCAAATTGATATCCGTAATTATGTCCGAGTTAAATATCAGGAATGTGTCATCCAGATATTTTTCTGCATTTTTTATTGCACCGCCGGTGCCCAGAGGACTTTCCTCAATAAAGTAGTATATCTTGACGCCAAATTCGCTGCCGTCTTTAAAATAATTCATAATTTGTTCCGGCTGGTAACATAGACTCATGACTATCTCATCTATGCCATATCCTTTAATATAGTTTATGGTCCTTTCCAGAAGAGGTTTGTTAAGTATTGGAACCATTGGTTTTGGTATTGAATGGGTCAGTGGATACAATCTGGTCCCCTTTCCTCCGGCCAGTAAAAGTGCCTTCATTAAACCACCTCCTTGAAAAATTATCCAACTAACAACTTTATTATATGATTAGGTGTGTCTGTTTGTCAAACCCGGTTTTTGCCATATTTTGCGCAATAAAGACGGATATCATTATATATATCCCATGGATATATATTTTTGCCCATATTAGTATATATCACAAGAATATACTACTGTTTCCTGATATCTGCATGCACATTTATTATTATATTTAATATCTCTGTTCTTTATACCTTTAACAGGCACCCTTCGGTCATTCAATTAAATTATCTTGTAATCAAAATTTAATATTCCGTTAACCGTTTTTTAACCGAATTGATATCAGGCCTGTGATATAATCAAATTACAATTGACAGGAAGGGGTTTATATGAAAAGGTATATCTCTGCAGCTATTATTTCACTTATTTTTATTTCTATTATAGTGTTGCCAGGAAGTGTATGGGGTGCTGGAAAGACTTATGTACCTGTCCTCATGTATCATCATATAAGGGAAGGTGCAATAAAGCCATCAGAGGTCGGTGTTATAGTCAACCCGGACAGGTTCAGGGAACAGATGGAGTATTTAAAGCTGGCAGGTTATAATACTATAGGTGTGGATGAGTATATAGAGTTTATGAAAAACAACAGGCCGCTACTTCCA
>JASEJQ010000001.1:10091-110343 GCA_030016635.1 Thermoanaerobacteraceae bacterium
ATGATAACCTTTGACGATGGTTATGAGGGCAACTATAAATATGCCTATCCGGTTTTAAAAGAACTGGGTATGAAGGCTGTCATAAATGTGGTTGTCTCAGAGACTAAAGGAGAGCCCAACTATCACTACTGGGACCCAACCCATCTTACATGGGAAGAGATGAAAGAGATGAGTGATTCCGGTGTAATAGATATAGAAAGCCATACCTACGACCTGCACTACTATGCCTCCAACGGCAAGAGGGATATACCAGCAGCCTCGGGGCAGATTATAGTTGACGGGAAGCTGGAGAGTTTTAACTCATACACGACAAGAGTAAAGTATGACTTTAAAAAATCAAAAGACATTATTGAAGATAAGATTGGGAAAAGAGTCAGGGTTCTTTCCTATCCATATGGTGTCAGTAATAGTACCACAAAGAAACTGGCAAGGGATGTGGGATATGAGGCCATGTTCACCATTAAGGAAGGGGTAATGAGGCAGGGAGACGACATCATGGCCGGTAAAAGGGTAAAGGTGAAGGGGACAGATACAGGGTTTGACATTGTAAGGAATATTTACAAAGCTGCAGGGGTTAAAGAAAATGTACCCTTTTACGACCTGGAAAAACACTGGGCGAGAGCTGATATAATGGAGATGATGTCTAGGGGTTACATTAAAGGATATCCCGATAAGACATTCAAGCCTGATAATCCAGTAACCAGGGCCGAAATGGTTACGATGGTTTCCTCTGTATTCGGCCTCAAGCCTGATGGGAATGCCTTGCCGTTTAATGACGTGATGAAAAACGCATGGTATTATGTGCCTGTCAGTTCCTGCTATGCTAATGGTATAATAGATTTTTATGGTAACAGCTTTGGGCCGGACGTGAAGGCCACACGCGAGGAGGTAGTATCTGTACTTTCACCGTTTATAAAAAGTAAAGGGTCTGCAGACCTTTCCATATATAAGGATGCTGATGAGATTTCACCATTTGCTGCCCATGCTATGGGGGAGGCTGTTGCTGCAGGTATAATCAAAGGGAAGGGAGACGGGTATCTCTCGCCGGAGGATGATGTAACCAGGGCAGAGATTGCTGTTATGATTGAGAGAATATTAAACCAGTGATATGCTATGATATAATATAATAAAAAGGAAATGGGAGAGGAAGGAACTCATGGCAACAATTTAACTGGAAAAGAATGGACAAAACAGCGGCTTGACAGTACAGTA
This sequence comes from Thermoanaerobacteraceae bacterium, assembly GCA_030016635.1. Lineage (GTDB taxonomy): Bacteria > Bacillota > Thermoanaerobacteria > Thermoanaerobacterales > UBA4877 > JASEJQ01. The sequence goes on from JASEJQ010000001.1 coordinate 11,304, forward strand.
GAGGCTGAGAAACGCAATATCCAGGTGAGCAATGAAACATTTGAAATCCTTGAGGAATACTCAAAAAAGGTAGGGGCACTCATAGTACAGGTGTGTGAGGATGTCATAGGAAAATATATATAAAATATAAAGTATAAAGAGGGATTAGAATAAAAAATGCTTGCATGAATGGAAAACTCATGTTATAATATCAATCGTCAGTTGAATTGCGGGATTGTGTAATGGTAGCACGCATGACTCTGGATCATGCTGTCTAGGTTCGAATCCTAGTCCCGCAGCCATTTGTGGCCCCCTGGTCTAGCGGCCTAGGACGCCGCCCTCTCACGGCGGTAACAGGGGTTCGAATCCCCTGGGGGCTACCATTTACATAAGAAAATATTTATTGTGTTTAAGAGGCAGGTTTTTACCTGCCTCTTAGTTGTTTTGTGGACACTTTTTAAGTTCATCATCGGGTGCCAATGTGTGTGCAGCATTAAAATATGCTAAAATAAAGGGTGAGGGGAATATAGTCGTGATACTGCCCGACAGGAGCGACAGATACTTCTCCGAGGGCATATATGGATTGGAGGGATAACATGGCAAGAGTGGAGAGCTTTGAACTGGACCATACAAAGGTAAAGGCTCCATATGTCCGCCTTGCGGCCGTAGAAGAAGGAGAAAAAGGTGACAGGGTTGCAAAATACGACATAAGGTTTATCACGCCCAACACGGGCACTATGTCCACAGGTGGGATGCATACATTAGAGCACCTCTTGGCAGGATACTTCAGGGATGAGCTGAATGGGGTCATAGATGTATCGCCCATGGGATGCAGGACAGGCTTTTACCTCATAAAATTCGGCGTCTCATCACTGGAGGATATAAAAAGAGCCTTTGAAAACTCACTTAAGAAGGTGCTGGAGACAGAGGAGGTCCCCGCTGCCAATGAGAGGCAGTGCGGCAACTACAAAGACCATTCTCTTGAGGACGCCAGACAGCACGCAAAGAGAGTCCTTGATGAGGGGATAGGTATTGTGTGAAAGCATGATAATATATTGACAATAAATAAAATGAGCGGTATAATCAGTATAATGAAAACTGAAGAAAATACCTTCAGGGCAGGGTGAAATTCCCGATCGGCGGTAAAGCCCGCGAGCCGTAAGGCAGATCCGTTGTAACTACGGAGCCGACAGTATAGTCTGGATGGAAGAAGGGTAGATGCAGTGTGTCTATCTGTCTGTGCAGGTATGCTCTGGAGTATTTTTCCAGAGCTTTTTATTTTATACGTAAAGGAGGCCAGGCCATGGATGAAATATTCATGAAGAGGGCATTGGAGCTTGCCTTGGAAGGCGCCGGCAGGACCAATCCCAATCCCCTTGTAGGCGCTGTCATAGTAAAGGATGGCGAAATTGTTGGGGAGGGATACCATAAGATTTATGGAGATGCCCATGCCGAGGTGAACGCTATAAGGGCCGCAGGAAGGAGGGCAGAGGGCGCAACGCTGTATGTAAACCTCGAGCCATGCTGCCACTATGGCAAGACGCCGCCCTGTACCGAGGCTTTAATAGACGCCTCTATCAAAAGGGTGGTGGTTGCCATGAGGGATCCAAACCCGCTGGTAGATGGCAAGGGTATAGCAAGGCTCAAAGAGGCAGGTATAGAGGTTAGCTGTGGTGTGCTGGAAGAGGAGGCAAAGGCGCTGAACGAGATATATATAAAGTTTATAACGACACACCTGCCTTTTGTTATATTAAAGGCAGCCATGAGTTTAGACGGCAAGATTTGCACATCTGAAGGAGACTCTAAGTGGATAAGCTCGGAGACATCCAGGGCTTATGTCCATTCTATAAGAAACAGGGTTTCAGCTGTAATGGTGGGGCTAAACACTGTGATTGCCGATAATCCACATCTGACCACCAGGATCAGGAACGGGAGGGATGCCAGACCTGTAATAGTAGATTCTCTGGCTTCCATCCCCATATCAGCCAATGTGCTGTCAGGCAATAGGTCCATAGTGGTTGTTACAGAGAGGGCCCCTATTGAAAGGGTGAGTGCCCTTAAGGATAAAGGGGCAGAGGTCATCTTTACAGGAGAGGATGAGAATGGCATGGTAGACCTGAATGAGCTTATGTATAAACTGGGTGATATGGGCATAGACAGCATCCTCCTTGAAGGAGGGGGAAGCCTCAATTGGAGCGCCGTAAAGAAGGGTATAGTGGATAAGTTCTTGTTCTTTGTAGCCCCCGTGATTATTGGAGGAGCATCTGCCCTAACACCGGTTGAAGGAGAAGGATTTAAGACGGTATCAGGGGCATTAAGACTTAAAAGGCTAAACTTTAAAAGCTTAAGTGATGACATCTTAATTGAAGGGTATCCTGAAAGAAGGTGATTGGCTGTGTTTACTGGAATTGTTGAAGAGATGGGTAGGGTAAGGCACATAAATCGCACAGGCGGAGGCATATCTCTGGCAGTAGAGTGCGAGAAAATCCTTCAGGGGATGGCCGTAGGCGATAGTATAGCCGTAAACGGCATATGCCTCACTGCCACAGGAGTAATGGGGAACCATTTTACCGCCGATGTTATGCCTGAGAGTATCCGGAGGTCCTCACTCAAGAACATCCGCATAGGTGACCACGTGAACCTTGAGAGAGCTCTGCCTGCAGATGGAAGGTTTGGCGGACATATTGTGGCAGGACATGTAGATGGTACAGGGACTATAGCCTCTATCAGAAATGAAGGGAATTCAAGGAGGATATGTATAAGGGCTGATAATTCAATTCTAATGTATATAGTGGAGAAGGGTTCTGTAGCTTTAGATGGGGTAAGCCTCACTGTCTCTATGGTCTTTGAAGACACCTTTGAGGTATCTGTCATCCCTCATACCCTGTCGTCTACCACCATAGGTAAAAAAAGGGTTGGAGACATGCTGAACATAGAGTGTGACGTGATTGGGAAATATATAAGGAAGTTTTTGGCTGGAGAAAAAGGGAATGGCCTTGCTGAAAAGCTTAAAGAAAACGGCTATATTTGAGGAGGGATATAAATGTTAAATTCTATAGAAGAAGTCATAGAAGACATCAGAAACGGCAAAATGGTTATAGTCGTGGACAATGAGGACAGAGAAAATGAGGGCGATATTGTAGCTGCGGCAGAGATGGTGACACCCGACGTCATAAACTTCATGGCAGGATATGGACGCGGACTGATATGCGTGTCCATCCCTTCATACAGGGCAAGGGAGCTTATGCTTTCCCCCATGGTCCAGAAAAATAGCGACAGCCATGAGACTGCCTTTACAATCTCTGTGGACGCCAGGGAAACCTCTACAGGTATTTCGGCATATGAAAGGGCAAAGACTATAAAAAAATTGGTATCGCCAGATGCCGTGCCTGAAGACTTTAACCGGCCTGGCCACGTCTTTCCGCTTATCGCAAGGGATGGCGGGGTTTTGGAAAGGCCAGGCCATACCGAAGCCTCCTCTGACCTTGCCCGTCTTGCCGGCCTTTATCCCGCAGGTGTCATATGCGAGATAATGAATGATGACGGCACCATGGCGCGCCTGCCGCAGCTCATTGAATTTGCCAAAAACCACAACCTTAAGATAACATCTGTGGAAAAGCTTATAGAATACAGGCTTAAAGCGGATAATGGTGTGCAGATGAGTGTAAAGACACATCTTCCCACAGCCTATGGAGACTTTACACTTGTGGCCTATCCTGATTCCAACTCGAGTGAGCCCCATATAGTGCTGCTCATGGGTGATGTATCAGGGGATAAGGCCAGGCCGGTCCTCACAAGGATACATTCAGAGTGTATGACCGGTGATGTATTTGGGTCTTTAAGATGCGACTGCGGCAGCCAGCTTCACAGGGCTCTCCGGATGATAGCCCGTGAAGGGCGGGGCATCCTCATATATATGAGGCAGGAAGGCAGGGGTATAGGACTCATGAATAAACTAAAGGCCTATAGACTTCAGGATGAGGGTTACGATACTGTAGATGCCAACCTTCAACTGGGATTTCCGCCAGACCTCAGGGACTACAGGACAGCAGCAGCTATATTGAAGGACCTTGGTATAAACAGCATCAGGCTTCTTACAAATAACCCCGATAAGATTTCGGACATTGAGAAATATGGTATTCATGTAGCAGAAAGAGTCCCATTGATAACCGGCAGGAACAGTATAAACAGCCGGTACCTCAACACAAAGAGGGAAAAAATGGGCCATATGATATAGAGGAGGGATAATTTATGAATGTATACGAAGGCAAACTGATTGGAAGCGGTCTTAAGTTCTCCATAGTGGTCTCCAGGTTTAACGAGTTTATAACCTCAAAGCTTTTGGAAGGCTGCCTTGATGCCCTCAGAAGGCATGGGGTTGAGGATGAAAACATAGATATTGTCTGGGTACCTGGTGCCTTTGAGATACCCCTTGCTGCTAAGAAACTGGCCGGAGCTAACAGATACGATGCAGTCATATGCCTTGGAGCTGTGATAAGGGGTGCCACACCACACTTTGACTATGTGGCAGCAGAGGTCTCAAAGGGTGTGGCCCATGTCTCACTGGAATCAGGTGTTCCCACCATATTCGGCGTGCTCACTACAGACACCATTGAGCAGGCAATAGAAAGATCCGGTACAAAGAGCGGCAATAAGGGGTACGACGCAGCGATGACAGCCATAGAGATGGCGCGCCTGATCCGTTCCGTAGATGAAGATATAATTTAAAAACAGGAGGCTTAAGCCTCCTGTTTTTTATGCAAAGGTGTACTGCCACACCTCAAAGACCTGCTCCTCGCAGTTTACACAGTGCTTAGCCGAAAGTCCATGACTTTAGTTACTGGGATGAAGGCTTAACTCATGACCCGAAAATCTATTAATTAAATACTTGACTCTCATATGTCATTTCCCTTTCTATCTCTGCAGATTTTCTGGCTATATCAGTACTGGTTATAATTCCTTTATCAATAAGGGTCTCTATAATGCTTATTATGGCCAGGGTATTCTTATAATCTATCTCCTTGAGTTTTGCAAGCTGTGTATACATGTCTATCTCCTTCATTGTAGGCGCCTCCCTTTTAGTTAATTATTCCCAGCGATAGTTAATCTTATTCAAGTAATTTTTATTTATAAAGAGGGATTTGCCAGGACGGTGTCGAAATATATAAACAAATAATATTTTTGGAGGTGTATATCTATGGCATAGGAAAGAGAACTGGGAGTACTTAAGTTCGGTATGGCCATGGAGAATCAGGGCCTGGCCTTTTATATGGATTTAGGTAAACGGCCCGGTTTCCAAAGTGCTGTTTGAGGCACTGGTTAAGATGGAAAAGAACCACTACAAATACTTAAGTGAGCAGTACGAAAACCTCTCAAATAATCATAACCTTGCATTTATGGATAAACTATACTATAATCTATAACAAAGCCATGAAGGAAAATAGTAGCCCCTGAACACTTTAAGAGAGCTGGCGGATGGTGCGAGCCGGCAGGATAGAGGGTGAATCCATTCCGGAGCTGCAGGCCGAAATTAAGTAAGCTTTGCCGGGAAGACCGTTATACAGTTGAGCCGGGCCTTTGGGCCAAGCAGGGTGGCAACGCGGGTAATTATGCTCGTCCCTTTTTAGGGGCGGGCTTTTTATATATACAATGAAAGGTAGGTTGGTTAATATGTTAGACCCAAAGAGGATAAGAAACAATCCCGATGTGATCAGAGAGTCACTCATCAAGAGGAACGAGTCCACAGAAAACCTGGATAGGTTTTTAGAGCTGGACGAAAAGAGGAGGGGCATCCTCACCGAACTGGAAAAACTCAAAAACCTGAGGAACAGCGAATCTGAGGAGATAGCCAGGCTAAAGAAGGAGGGCAAGGATGCCGGGGTAAAGATTGAAGAGATGAGGGAGGTCTCGGATAAGATTAAATCCATGGAGGCTGACCTCGGTGAGGTAGAGGGCGAGCTCAATCTGGTGCTTATGTCCATACCCAATGTTCCGCATTCCTCTGTGCCTGTGGGTAAGAGTGACGAGGACAATGTAGAGGTCAGGCGCTGGGCAGATCCTACAAAGTTCAATTTTGAGCCGAAGGCACACTGGGATATAGGAGAAAACCTGGGTATCCTGGATTTCGCCACAGCTTCTAAGGTCACCGGTTCCCGGTTTGTATTCCTGAGGGGACTGGGTGCAAGGCTGGAGATGGCCCTGATAAACTTCATGCTCACCCTTCATACCACAAAACACGGCTATGTGGAGGTGTTCCCGCCTTTCATGGTACACAGGCACAGTATGGAGGGCACAGGACAGCTTCCAAAGTTTGAGGAGGATGCCTTCAAGGTGGCTGGTACAGACTACTTCCTCATACCTACTGCCGAGGTGCCGGTTACCAATATGTACAGGGAACAGATACTGGATAAGTCAGACCTACCCATATACCATGTGGCATACAGCGCCTGCTTCAGGTCGGAGGCCGGTTCGGCAGGCAGGGATACCAGGGGCCTTATAAGACAGCATCAGTTTAATAAGGTGGAGATGGTAAAGATAGTTGAGCCTGAGACCTCCTACGATGAACTGGAGAAGATGGTGAACGATGCCGAGGATGTACTTCAAACACTGGGAATACCATACAGGGTGGTAGCCATAAGCACGGCAGACCTGGGCTTTACCGCAGCAAAGAAGTATGACTTAGAGATATGGATGCCCAGCTACGGAAGGTATGTGGAGATATCCTCCTGCAGCAACTGTGAGGACTTCCAGGCCAGGCGGGCCGATATGAAGTACAGGCCAGGCCAGGGTGAGAAGGCCAGATATGTCCACACCCTCAATGGTTCCGGGGTGGCTGTAGGCCGTACTACAGCAGCCATACTGGAAAACTACCAGCAGCCTGATGGAAGCGTCCTCATTCCAGAGGCTTTAAGGCCATTTATGGGTGGGATAGACAGGATAACCAAAGGAAATGCCATGGGTCGCAGATAGTGCGGCCCTTTTTTGTTGCAAAATGTGATGCAGGTCATTGCTAAATTAATTTAATTTTGTTATTATTATTATGACCATAATTCTATAGTTGCAACAATTTTTTAAATAGCATGACATGCAACATTAAATGCATCCTTTGAGGGGGCAAATACAATCGGGCAGCACATTCTATTTTCCCCATACCGGTATACAGGGAAAGCAGGAAGGGAGTTGAACAAAATGGCAATGGATAACAGCAGGATGGAGAGACTTATAGAAAAAGCCAGAGAGAGCTTTTATGAAGAACTGGAAGTAAAACTTGTACGGATGGCAGAAATCCTTAGCAAGGGGAAGGACATAGATGAAGCGGAATCAGAAGAACTGAAGATATTTTTCCACTCCATCAAGGGGACTGCTGCCACACTGGGCTTGAGTGAACTGGCAGAGATTGGTCTAAATGGTGAGGCACTGTTAGAGGATCAGGATGCAGTGGAGAACACTACAGAATTATCATTTTACCTTTTCAAGATAAAAGAGAAGCTCTCAGAGTACAATAAAATACCATGTCACCAGGCCTTACCTACTTTTGACAGCGCATATGTCAATATAGAGAGCCGTGGCATGATACTTATAGTGGATGATGACCCCATTATACTGGGCCTTTTAGAAAATGCTTTTGAGGATGAGGGCTATTCTGTAGGTATTCTGGATAACCCTCTGGAGATTGAGGATGCCATAGATAAAAATCCTCCGGATATAGTCCTTTTAGACGTAGTCATGCCGGAGATGGACGGCTATGAAGCGCTTAAAATAATAAAAGGCAGGTACGAGGATATACCTGTAGTCTTTATAACCGGCCGTTCAGGCATAGAGGACCGAATCAAAGGTCTAAAAGCTGATGTGGATGACTATATTATAAAACCTTTTGACATAGAAGAGCTTGTACCCAGGATAGAACTTATATTAAAAAGATACAACCGCCTTAAGGAAAAGTTGATATATGACCCCCTCACCGGTGCACATACCAGGCAGTATATGAACGAGAGGTTGGAGGAGGAATTTTCCAGATACGAGAGGGGTGGCAGGGCATTTTCTGTTGCCTTCTTAGACATTGATAAGTTTAAGGACTTTAACGACACTTACGGACATGCAGCCGGCGACTATGTACTGAAAGGCTTTGCGGAGTTTATATTAAACTCTATCCGCAAGAGCGACAGCCTTTATAGATACGGGGGCGAGGAGTTTGTGCTGCTCATGCCGGATACCTCTGAGATCCAAGCAATGCTGGCTGTAGAAAGGATAAGAGAGGAACTTTCAAAAAAGACCTTCAACTTTGAGGGGCATGAGTTTAAGATTACGTTCAGTGCGGGTGTAAAAGAGGCGGAAAGGGAAGCGGATGACCCGCAGGGGATTATAAGGCAGGCTGATAGGGCTATGTACGCTGCTAAGGAGGCGGGGAGGAACAGGGTCGTAATATATTCTGAGATAGAGAAGGGGAAACCTAAAAAGAGAAAAAAGGTAATGATAGTTGATGATGAGAATGTCATAGCCATGCTTATAAAGTCAAGTATGAGGGACATAGGTGTGGATGTGACGGTGGTGAGGGATGGGGATGCTGCTGTGAAAAAAGCTGTGGAAGAAAGACCCGACCTGATTATCCTGGACCTCATGCTTCCCAAAATGAGCGGTTTTGAGGTATTGGAGTCATTGAAGTCAAGACTTGAGACAAAAGGCATAAAAGTAATTGTAGTGTCATCCAAGAAACAGGATGAGGATATAGCTAAAGTCTTTGAGCTTGGTGCCGATGACTATGTTAGAAAGCCATTTTCCATAGGTGAACTGAAGATGAGGGCTTTAAAGCAATTAGATAGGTAGAGAGGTGCGATTATACCAAAAGGAGGCTTAAACGCCGCCTTTTTGTAATGTCCGCAGGGAGTTTAGCACAGCTATTATAGTCACACCCGTGTCGGCAAATACTGACTCCCACATGGTGGCTATCCCAAAAGCTCCCATGATGAGGAACAGGCCCTTTACCGCCAGTGCGAAGACTATATTCTGCCATGCGATAGAATTTGTTCTCCTGGCTATTCCTATGGCTTTTACAAGATCATAAGGGTTATCATTCATGAGGACGATGTCTGCAGCCTCAACAGCTGCATCGCTACCCAGTGCTCCCATGGCCACACCTACATCAGCTCTGGCTATAACAGGGGCGTCATTTATTCCGTCACCCACGAACACGACTGAACCTTTTTTCTTTTGTCTCTGCAGTTCTTCCAGTTTTGCTACCTTATCCTGGGGGAGAAGCTCAGCATAATGTTCATCTATACCCAGCTTTTCAGCCATGTACTCTGCGGCATATCTGTTATCCCCTGTAAGCATTACCGTCTTTCTCACTCCGAGAGACTTTAGCGACCTTATAGCCTTATAGGAGTCATCTTTTGGCTCATCGGCTATGGTGATGTATCCTAAATACCTTCTATTTAAAGCCACATAGACTACCGTGGCGTTTATATCGCAGTCGCTGTGTTCTATATTTTCCAGATGGAGCATCCTGTCATTTCCGACAAGGATAAACCCTTCATCCGTCTCAGCCTTTATCCCTGTGCCGGACATCTCTTCGTAGTTTTTTATCATGGGTTCATCGACTGGCTTACCGTATGCCTCTACTATTGACCGTGCTATAGGGTGTGACGAATTGACCTCAGCTATGGCTGCGCATTTTAAGACATCCTCCTTGCCAAACCCATTCCTTGGCACTACCTCTGTCACCTTGAACGTACCCTTTGTTAGAGTGCCTGTCTTGTCAAACACCACAGAGTCTACCCTGTTTAATGCCTCTAAATAGTTTCCACCCTTTGCCAGTATCCCCTCACGGGAAGCCCTTCCTATTCCTCCAAAGAAGGCCAGAGGTACGGAAAGCACCAGAGCGCATGGACAGGATATTACCAGGAATACCAGTGCCCTGTATATATATTCCGAAAGGGTAGCTCCCGTTATGAAGAGAGGCGGGATAAAGGCTATCAATGCGGCTAAGCCTACCACCACAGGGGTATAGTATCTGGCGAACTTTGTTATGAACCTCTCCGTAGGTGCCTTCTCCGATGAGGCATTCTCCACCAGCTCCAGTATCCTGGTAACCGTAGACTTGCCAAACTCTCTTGTGACCCGAAGCTCTATCAGGGCATCAGTATCTATAAAGCCGCTCAAGACCTCCTGGCCAGGCCCAATGCTCCTCGGGACGGACTCACCTGTCAGGGCGGATGTGTCAAAGCTGGCCTGGCCTGCCTGCACTACCCCGTCTAAGGGGACCCTCTCACCAGGTTTTACTACAATAACATCCCCAACATTTACCTCTTTAGGATTTACAGTGAAAACCCCATCATCCCTTTTAAGGTTAGCATAGTCCGGCCTTATATTTATAAGGGACTTAATAGACCTCCTCGACCTATCCACAGCCATGTCCTCTAAGAGTTCTCCAATCGTATAAAAAAGCATGACGGCTATGGCCTCTGCATACTCTCCTATAGCAAAAGCACCCAATGTGGCTACACTCATGAGGAAGCTTTCATCAAAGAACTCCAGATGAACGGCATTCTTAAAGGCCCTCCAGAGCACCATGTGTCCGGTTATTATATAGGAACCAACAAAAAGCGAAACCTCAAGCCACAGAGGCAGAGAGAACACCATGGGCACTACAAGCAGCACAGCTCCAATTACTACAGTTATTATCCTGCCCCTAATATTTTCCTCATTTCCTTCTTTATCATCGTCGGCATCTTTTTCAGTAATTACAGTAACCTCTGGTTCCAGTTCCCTTACTGTACTCTTTACAATCAGGTCCACATCCGCATTCTCGTCGGTCGTCACCATCATCTTGCCTGAAGCAAAGCTGACAGTGCATCCGGCTATTCCATCCTTGCTGGCCACAGCTCTTTCCAGTTTCTCCGCACAGTCCGCACAGTCTAAATTTTCAAGCCGGTATATCTTTTTTTCCATTGAGGGCCTCACCTCATCTCACGATATATGAACAACTGCTCATATATAATATTATCATACCTATCTGCATAAATCAATAAAAGAAGCCCGAATTAAACGTCTGAGTTCACACCACATACCAAGTCCTTTTTTACAGTGAACGCCTTCCACATTGCACCCACGTAATAACGAAAGTTGTTCTAAAAGCATCTCTTGTATGTCCATGCCTCTTTATATAATTTACTGTTTGCTTATGCAGTACATCATAATGTGGGGCACAATAATTTATTCCAGTTAACGTTGATATGACTGGCGGAATTAGTATGACATATTTACAGTATATAATATTTTTTTTAACACAAAAGAAGGACTTTTTGATTTTATATCGAATATATATAATATAAAGTATGATATTAATGTTAAATATGTCTTATATTTGTGTTCTTATTGGGCAAATAATATATCATAAATAATATAAAGGAGGGTTTGCTATGAGCATAGAGCAAATAGAAAAAATAAAAAGAATGAACCCAGAATGTCAAACATGTAGCAGTAAATGCGTGAATTGTGAACTGGCTGATAAACTTTTAGCATCGTTAGATGAGAAATAAGATTGGGGTGATTTGATTGGCTTCGAGGGTTGCCATAAATGGTTTAGGGAGGATAGGCACAAATATCCTCCGCATTATCTTTGAGCATGGAGATGATATAGAATTAGTTGCTGTAAACAGCACAGGAAATTTAGATATGCATGCACATCTCTTGAAATATGATTCCACATATGGAGTTTATAAAGGTGACATAGGCAGCAACGAAAAAGCTATCCTAATAGATGGAAAAGAGATCCAGTATTTTCAAGAAAAAGACCCACGTAAACTCCCATGGAAAGATCTTAATATAGATATTGTAGTCGAATCTTCAGGTAAATTTAATACCAGGGATGAGGCATACCGGCATATAGAGGCAGGAGCAAAAAATGTAATTATAACATCTCCGTCAGATGACGCTGACGCAGTAATAGTAATGGGTGTAAACCAAGAAATATGTGATCCAGAAAAGCACAAAATCATATCCGCATCATCATGTACCACCAATTGCATAGCGCCTATAGTGAAAGTAATAGATGAAAGGTTTCATATTATAAAAGGCAGCATGACTACTGTGCATTCATATACCAGTGACCAAAGACTTTTAGATAAATCCCATAAAGATTTTAGAAGAGCAAGGGCTGCAAATCTTTCAATTATACCAACTACTACAGGTGCAGCCAAGTCAATAGGAACTGTACTGCCTGAACTTCAAGGAAAATTGAATGGCATTTCAATTCGAGTACCAACGCCAACGGTTTCATTGGTAGATTTAAGCATTTTAACTTCTAAGCAGACCAATGTTGTTGAGCTAAACAATTATTTAAAGAAAATGGCCACCGAACAATTAAACGGAGTAATGTCATATTGTGAAAAACCTCTGGTATCTATTGATTTTAAAGGGGATCCACACTCTGCCATTATTGATTCACTTTCTACTATGGTCATAGATGGAAACATGGTAAAAATCCTAGCTTGGTATGATAATGAATATGGATACAGCAATCGAGTTATTGATTTAATAAAATATATCACACTAAAAAGGGACTGACATAGTCCCTATATTTGTACACAAAAGCCTCCATCACTTTTGCCAATTAAAGCTTATTTTAAAATCCCTATTACAACCCTGCCATCATGGAGGGTTTTAAAAATCACATTATCACCTATATCAGACCCTATATATTTTCGTATATTAGCAGGTATCTGTACCTGACCCTTTCCGGTAATCTTTACCTTTCTCTGCAGCATGCTTACTCACCTCCATCATATATTCCCTGATATTATTGTAATTCATTAATTATATTATATATCAATGAATTATACATTATTAATGGATTTTTCAAGGAGAATGCAATCATAAAACACCTATTTTATCATAAAACCTCACCTAATTTTCCGAATATAAGTTTGCATTAATTTAACATATTGTTCTTTATGCTGTACTCTTATCCTGTCGCGATAATCTAAGAGGGTGCACCCTTCAAAGGGTGGATACTGTTGGAAACAATAGAATTAAATGACCTTGTCAGGATGGCTAAGTCGGGGGATCAAGAGTCTGCAGTGGAAATCTTGAGGCGGTTTGCTCCACTCAAGATAAAGCTCATAAAAAACTATTTTGGATATGGTACCGACTGGGACGACTATCTCTCCGAGGGAGACAGGATAATAATGGAGTCTATAAGGGACTATGATTTGGGAAGGAATGTCCCCTTTGAATCGTATCTAAAGATAAAATTGAGGTATCTATATCAGAACATCAGGGCAAGGAAGAAGGAACTCATATACCTGGACCAGGAGATAGGAGATGGTATTACAATGACTGACATACTGGAGTCGGATGACCCTCCCATAGATGAGCCCATCATAGGCATTGCCGAGAGGGATGAGGTAAGGGAAGCCCTGAACAGTCTTACTGAAAAACAAAAGACCATAATTGAGCTTCACTTCTATCAGGAGAAAAGCATTAGACAGTGCTCAGAGATAATGGGCATATCATATCAATCCGCTGTGGAACTAAAAGGGAGGGCTATAAAATCCCTGACAGACATAATAAAAAATTTGCAAAAGGTATTGTAAAGAAATTATGAGTATAGTAAAATATCTTTGAGTGAAGGGGAGTAGTTCAAAACGATACCTCAACACAATGGGCAGCGCAGCCCTGGGGTATCGGCAGCTAGCTGTGAACGAGACCTTTATTCCGCCTATACGGGATAAAGGTCTTTTATTTTTGAAATAATAATTATTATTCTACTGCAGGACTCTTTTTGTAGCAAATCGATTGGAGGTTGTAGTATGGACTGGAAACTTTTTTTCTTAGCCTTTGGCATGCTCTTCATAGCAGAACTGGGAGATAAGACCCAGCTCACCGTCTTTACCCTGGTCACCCAGTACAATAAACCGCTGCCCATATTCTTAGGGGCTTCTCTGGGACTGGTACTTGTTACATTAATAGGTGCCCTCTTTGGCAATTTAGTTGCAAAATACATACCCACTCACTACCTCCAGCTCATAGCGGGCCTTCTGTTTGTGGGCATAGGAATATATGTCCTCTATTCTGCACTGCCGGAGGTAATGAAGTCTTTGCAGATATTCTTTAAAAACTAACTTTGATTTTAGTGTAAGAACCGTTTCAATTCCTCATAGAAATTTTCACGGGTGCCGGCCAGTATGACAACAACTGTTGAGCTGCTTTCTTCAATGATTGTATAAGCCAGCTCATAATTTGTCCTGTTATAATAAATATCATAACAAAAGACACCTGAAAGATCGCCCGTTTTAGGTTCACCAATATAAGGATCCTTGAGGATTTCATCAACGGCTTTTTGGAAAGCTGCTTTAAGCGGTTTTTCTTTTAACTTTTTTAAATAACGAGCAGCAGGAGGCAGAATAATAAGCTTGTACATTATTAGTCCTCCGTACCAAAAACATCTTCGTATGTGGAAAATTTAGCTTTACCGGCCGCAGCAAGGCGAGCTTCGTCAAGCAGGTTTTCAACGGCGGGGCGGACCTTGCGCCGCATTTCCTTGAACCTTTCGAGAAGCTCAGTCCCGGAAAAGCCTTGAGATATTAAATCAGCAAGGATTTGTTCATCAAACTCGCCTGTGTTCTCGCGCACAGGGCGGATAACAAGGGCATTATTTTGAAGATAGCACTCAACTTCCTTTTCAATGCCAAGGATGTTAAAAAATTCTATAGGAATGGTTATCTGGCGCTTTTGTGATACGGAAATACGTTTTTTCAACATAGAATTACCTCCCCGTTGGGCTGTTTGTAACATAATTGTTTACCCATTCTTAGAATATGCTGAGTAATGATATAATATACAAATTTTCTTTGATTTAATTATAGCAAAGAAACAAAGAAAAATCAATTTCAGTTTCAGAGTTAATGTTATTCATCCTGTGTAGATTCTTGAGTCTAATTTCAGCGTTTGTGACGATGACAACTATAGCCAATATGACCTGACCGTTTTATAAAAATGGAGATAAAAATGGATAGAGAAAGTACTGCCAGTCAACAAAAAAGTTGACGTACGTTTTAGGATACGTTATAATAGTACAAGGAGATGAACTCTATGAAGACCATACCTATTACAGTAATGCGTCAAAATATTTACAAGATTTTAAAACAAACAATCAAATACGGAGAACCTATCCAGATAACTACAAAAGAAGGTAATGCTGTAGTAGTCTCTGAAGATGATTGGGAAGCTATACAGGAAACATTATATCTACTGTCTGTACCAAATTTAAGAGAGAGCATATTAGAAGCAGATAAAACCCCATTGGAAAATTGGGGAAATGAAGAGGATTTGGGATGGGATATAAACTAAAATTTTCAAAATATGCGCTGAAAGATGCAAAAAAATTGGAAGCATGTGGTCTTGATAAAAAGGCTAAAGAAATACTGAAAATACTCAAGGAAAATCCCTACCAAAATCCACCACCATTTGAAAAATTAAAGGGAGACCTTCAAGGAAAAATGTCCCGCAGAATCAATATACAACACAGAATTATTTATGAAGTATTAGAAGAAAAACATATTATAAAAATATACAGAATGTGGACTCATTATGACTGATTTGCTTTTCATTTTCAAGACGCTGTTTTCTTAAAATGCCCGATCAATTCGGGCTTTTTTATGTCCTTTTTTGGGAGGAGGCTTACTTTTGCAAAGTGCGCTGTACTGTCCGCATTGTCACGCAGATATAGATGTAATTTATGCTTTACAGCACCTTCTCGATATATTATAATAGGGTATGTATTTTATATCTGAGGTGTATTTATTTATGGCAAACCGATGTGCAAAATCATTAAAATTTACTTATAAAAAATAAAGGGATAGGAGTCTCCATTTGAGGCTCTTTTTCTTATGTTAAGGAGGTTATTTATTTTATGGCTACCAGATATATCTTTGTAACAGGCGGTGTGGTCTCGTCCCTGGGGAAAGGGATAACAGCAGCTTCGGTCGGGAGACTGCTAAAAAGCCGCGGCCTTTCCGTTGCTATACAGAAGTTTGACCCATATATAAATGTAGACCCGGGCACCATGAGCCCCTATCAGCACGGTGAGGTCTTTGTCACTGATGATGGTGCTGAGACAGACTTAGACCTCGGCCACTATGAGAGGTTTATAGACACAAACCTCACCCGTTCCAGCAATGTCACTGCAGGCAGGATTTATCAGGATGTCATTTACAAGGAGAGGAGGGGTGACTTCCTGGGTGCTACTGTGCAGGTGATACCCCACATCACCAATGAGATAAAGGACAGCGTCTACAGGGTTGCCAGGGAGAAAAATGTGGATGTGGTCATCACTGAGATAGGCGGAACGGTGGGCGATATAGAGAGCCTCCCATTCTTAGAGGCTATCAGGCAGATAGGGTTGGAACAGCCTAAGGATTCAGTCCTGTACATGCACGTTACCCTTGTGCCCAGCCTCTCCAAGGTGGGTGAGCTCAAGACAAAGCCCACCCAGCACAGTGTAAAGGAGCTAAGGAGTATAGGCATACAGCCGGACGTCATCATATGCAGGAGCGAAAGGCCGCTTACAAGGGATATAAAGGAGAAAATTGCCCTATTCTGCAATGTGTCAGCGGACGCTGTCATCCAGAACATAGATGTGGACAGCATATATGAGGTGCCGCTCAGGCTGCAGGAGGAGGGGCTGGATGAGCTGATATGCAGGAAGATGAACATAACCTGTACAAGCCCTGACATGAAGGAATGGTACGACCTGGTGGAAAGGGCAAAGCACAGGAGTAAAAGGGTAAGGATTGCCCTCGTAGGCAAGTACGTCATACTCCACGATGCATACCTCTCTGTGACGGAGTCTTTGGACCACGCAGGCATATTCAATGACGCCCATGTGGATATAGACTGGATAAATTCTGAAGACGTAACACAGGAAAATGTTGCAGAGCTTTTAAAGGATGCAGAAGGTATACTGGTACCGGGCGGATTTGGAGACCGCGGCATTGAAGGCAAGATAACTGCCATAAGATATGCCAGGGAAAACAAGGTGCCGTTTCTGGGGCTATGTCTCGGTATGCAGTGTGCCTGTATAGAAATTGCAAGGGATGTGCTCAACATGGAAGGAGCCCACAGTTCTGAGTTCAATGCAAAGACTCCTTATCCCGTCATCGACCTCATGCCAGATCAGAAAAACTTAAATTATATGGGTGGCACCATGAGGCTCGGCCAGTATCCATGCAGGGTTAAGGAGGGCACGAAAGCTTATGAGGCCTACGGCCAGGACATGATAAATGAAAGGCACAGGCACAGGTATGAGTTTAATAACAGGTACAGGCAGGCATTCCAGGACGCCGGTGTTGTATTCTCAGGTACATCCCCTGATGACAGACTGGTGGAGATGATTGAGCTCAAAGACCACCCATGGTTTGTAGGCGTACAGTTTCATCCTGAATTCAAGTCCAGACCCACAAGGCCTCACCCATTATTTAGGGAGTTTATCAAGGCGGCACTAAATAAATAAAAAATTTATGATATATTATGCAGCTTTTTATGCCATATCTGGAAAGTATTATACTGACGGCAAGATAAAAAATTTTTAGATACAAGCAGGAATTTGTAAAATCATGTAGAATAAAGTTATATAGACAGAGAAGTTATTCTCATAATGATTCTCATGTCTTAAAAAGCACCCTATCCTAAGATATGCCTACGTTCTGTAGGCAATTTTTTTTGGCACTTTGAGAGGATAAAGCAGGTTTTTGTAGAATAGAAAATAAAGGGGCCAATAATAAACAAGGAGGACATGCAGATGGAAGAAGAGATTTCATTGAAGGAATTGATACAGACGCTGTGGAAGGGTAGATATTTAGTTATAGGTATCGCCATTGCAGCCATGATCATAAGCGGAGTCTTAAGTTTTTTTGTCATAAGCCCTACATATGAGGCCTCAGCCAGCCTTATGGCATCGCCCATAAACACCAATGTAAACCAGAATCAGCAGAATGCAAACAATATATCCGAACTCCTAGACGCACTGACCACTACCCCTCAAATGAATGTGGAATCATACAAGACAATGATAAAAAGCCCCGAGGTGATAAATTCAGTCATTAAGGAATTAAACCTGGACCCTAAGAGGTATACCCTGCAGTCACTGACGGACAGCATTACGCTGGAGACTGTGCAGAATACCAACCTGATACTGATAAAGGTAAAGGATAAAAGTCCTCAAATGGCAGCAGATATAGCCAACTCTCTCAGCAAGAACTTTGTAAGTTTTGTAAACCAGAAGGTGAGTGAACAGGCATCAAAGACAGCCCAGGTGTTAAAGCAGCAGGAAGATGTGGAGGCACAGCGGCTGGATGAGGCCATGACGAAGCTTAAGGAGTTTCTCTCCCAGCCAAGGTCTGTGGATGAACTCCAGAGCGAGGTGACTGCAAAGATAACGCAGCTTACTGACTATAAGGGCAGGCTTTCAGAGGCACAAATAGAGGAAAAAGGCCTTGTGGCATCCCTCCAAAGTGCAAGGGAGCAACTAAAAGATACGCCGCAGACCATTAAGACTAACCAGGCAATAGATGGCGGGGGGGACGGTTCATTGATAAACCTTAATGGGCTTACGATAAACGGAGAGGTGGCAAATCCAGCTTATTCCAATCTGTTAGACCAGATAAATCAATTGGAGGTACAGCTTTCCCAGGTAAGGGCGCAAAAGGCGGCCCTTCAGGAGAGCATCGACAGCGCCCAGAAGGAGCTGAACCAGTTGCAACTCGAGCTGGCAGAAAAGCAGTATCAGTATGATAAGATAAATAATGATGTTACCATGGCTAAAAACAGTTATGAGGCACTCCAGCAGAAGTACCAGGAGACAAACATAGCCTCTTCATCGCAGATTGGAGAGGCCAGCATCATACAGGTGTCTTCAGCCATACCGCCTGAGGAGCCTGTATCACCAAGGAAGCTCTTAAATATAGCCATAGCAGCAGTGCTCGGCCTTATGATAGGCGTGTTTGCAGTATTCTTCATAGCCTACTGGAATTCCGAGCCTGATGCTGAGGGAGTGAAATAAATGGCAGGTCCAAAAGCGGATAAGAAAAACATCAAGAAAAAACCAGATAAAAGAGAGAGGATAAAAAGGACTTACAATGCGGCGCCGCTGCACTGGATAGTGGTTGCAGGCATTATATCAGTCCTGATCCTATCACCGTTTTTCCGCGGACTTTACTTCGACTATGAGCTTTTATACTTTCAGATAGCAGTCGGCGTATTGTTCCTCATATATTCCGTAAAAAAATATTTAGACGGTGCTGTCCTCTTTAAGGATACAGCCGTCCTTTTTGGACTCATACTTACACTATGCTATCTTATCTCCTTTGTATTTGCGGCGGACTACAGGCTGGCCTTCGGTACTGTCCTGAAGTACCTCACCTATGCCTTCCTGATGATGATGGCTGCCGGAGAGATAAAGGACAAGAGGGACATATATATAGTCCTCAATGGCATCATAATAGCAGGCGTAGCTGTGGCCATAGCCGGAATAGGTTCTGCGGCAGGCACGTTTGACATAGACGGAGGTTTTGTGGGTGGCAGGATAAACTCCACACTGCAGTATCCCAACACCCTGGCCTCCCTAATGATGGCCGTCTACTTTATAGCAGTAGCTCTTATGGGCAGGACTGATAAATTCTATATGAGGATCATCTATGCCGGTGCTGCCTATACCCTTTTCCACACATTCATATTTACGTATTCCAGAGGGGCATGGGTAATGTTTCCTGTCCTTGCCCTCCTGTTCGTAATACTTTCAAAGGACAGGTGGCTGGAGACGCTCATAAACGGTATCCTTACTGTGGCACCCATAGTCCTCACACTGCAGGGCTTCGGCAGTGCCATAGCGGCAGACCCTCCAGCAGGGGTATGGAGATGGTTTTTTATCGGCCTTATAGCCTCCTTAGTCCTTGGCCTTCTCGCATATATAATTGACAGGTTTGCAGAAAGGGTAGACAGGAGGAAGGCTGTGGCTGCCTTCGCTATACTCTTAATAGCGGCATGTATAGCAGGCTATATAGCCCTAACCTCCACAACTCCCCTCACCTATGTCAATGACACAGAGAAGGATACCTGGCAGCAGGTGATAAGGTATGTGGATGTAAAACCCGACACAGGATACACCCTGGAGGTAAAGGTACAGTCTGAGAACAGGTCAGATAAACCATGGGCCTATCAGATACTCATACAGAGTATAGACAACATGGGTGTGTCAAAGGATATCACGGCATACAACCCTAAGTCAGAGAGTGGCACTGCCGCTATAGATTTCAAGACATATCCTGAGACGCAGAGGGTCAGGATATACTTCAGGAATCTCTATGCGGGTACATCCGTGACATTCAGTGAGGCTGTCCTCAGAGATGGGGGACAAGAAACTATAATACCGCTAAGATATAGATATATCCCGGAGAGTCTGGTAACGAGGATGCAGGACATCACGTTGTCCACCCAGAGCTCATCGGAGAGGCTGATATTTTACAGGGACGCCTTTAAGATGTTCAAGGCCAGCCCTGTATTCGGCTTTGGCGGTGGGGGATGGCAGGCAGCATACTTTGCCTTCCAGTCATATACCTACTGGACCACTCAGGCACACAACTACTTTGCACAGGTGATGGTGGAGACGGGCATACTGGGATTGGCTGCACTGGCAGGTTTGCTCTTAAGCCTCCTGTATGTTTCATACAGGATATGGAAAGGCACAGAGGATGTGTATACCTTCCTTGCACCTTTTATGGCTGTGCTCTCCCTATATGCCCACTCAGCCATGGACTTTGACCTCTCCTTATCCGCCATGAGCTTTATCCTCTGGACTCTCATGGGGGTCATACTGGCAGAGGGCAGGATATATAGCATTGACATGGGAAAGATGAAGTTGGGGATAAACTTTAGGCCGGGATACGGCATAGTGCTCTCTGTAATAATGGCGATAGTCTCATCAAGCCTCTCTTATGCCATATCCTCAGCCCTTAAGGGATCAGATGAAGCCAAGAGGGGAGACCTGGATAAGGCCATATATTACTATTCCAAAGCAGTGACCTTTGACAGATTAAGCCCGGACTACAGGGCAGACTACAGTAAAATACTGATGACAGCGGGTGACAGTGAAAAGGATAAGGAAAAGATAGACATGGCAAAGGGTATGATAGAGTCAGCAGTGGTGCTGGCAAGGTATGACTCGTCCCTTTATGCCCAGCTCACAGCCTTTTATCTAAGCCGCGGCATGATAGATGATGGTTTAAAAGCCATAGAAAAGTCTGTAGAGGTGCAGCCGTACAGGCCGCAGAACTATATCCAGAAGGCAGACGCTTACTATAAGGTGGGTATGGCTTACCTCAATGAGGATAAAAAGGATGAGGCAAAGAAATACTTTGAGGTAGTCTCAAACCTGAGGGAAGAGATACAGAAGGCAAACAAAAAAGCCTTAAGGCCCATGGATCTCCTGCCTGAGACAGTGAACTATATAGAGAGGGCAGACTATGTCTTAGCCAATATAGACAGCAGGGGGGCTGCCTTGATGGCTGACAGGATACTTTTAAACTCAAGGTTTGATATAGATATCAATAATGATAATACACCGGACTTCTGGAGGGTGGCCCAGGGCAAGGACTCCAACCTTACGGCAGATTTTAAAGATGGCCAGGCAGTGATAAAGAACAGCGGCACTGGCGAGGGTTTCCTCATAAGGGGTAGCCTCACCCTGGAGCCTGACACAAAATATGCGCTGGTCTTTCTGGCGAAGGGCACAGTAAACCCCGCAGCCTTTGAGGTCTTTGTGCTCTCTCCCTCAGGACAGAATGTACAGTTCAATGCCAACAATATACAGCTTGCCGATAAAACTCAGGTATATAATTATGAGTTTACGACCACAGGCGATATTAAACCGGGCAACCAGTATATACGTTTTGACCACAACGGTAATGACCCCGGTGAGATCGACATATCCAGTGTGATGCTTATAAAGCTTGACTGACCTCCAGACGGAGGTCTTTTATTTTATAGATGTGAAATACAGTAATAAAAGCATTATTGAAATAAAAAATAATTTCTTAAAACTATTTTTTTAATTTTCTTGCAGGACATATTATTTAAGCGTCGAATATATACGTAAATATGTTAGATAAGGGGATGATTGGAAATGACATAGTTTCAGTTATTCAAAATTATAATAAAAAATTTAGAGGGGGATAATATGGCTAAAAAGTTGCTCTCCTTAATCATGGTATTACTACTGGGTATAAACTGCTTTTATGCAACCGTATTTGCTGAAGGTCCGGATGATGAGGCCGCTTATGCTGAAGAAGAGGCAGTAAGCAAACCTCTGGCTAATCCTGACGGATTAAGCATCAAGGCACAGACTTTATCCAGGCAGAGTGAAAGCAGGTTAAACCTTGTAATTTTATCTGACGGCAGAGATATAACCGCACAGCTTAAGAAAATTGGTGCCGTAAATATCAAGAAAAAGTCTGATATGGTATACTCTGCTACTCTGGCAAGGTCTAAGGTAATGAACCTCTTGAAGGTAAATGGAATAAAAGACTTTGGGCTTGATAAGGTATATACCTTAGACCCAAAGGAAAGGGTTGGCTTAAGCAGGCCTGTAGATGAGTATAAGCCAAACCTCGAGACTACCCTTGATGATACTCAGGCAGATTTGTTCAACAAGGAATTCGGTGATGGGACCGGTACAGTAATAGCAATAATAGACACCGGCGTTGACCCGGGGCATGAGATGCTTCAGTGGACTACAAATAAGGACATAAAGATAATTGACTGGCAGGATTTCAGTTATGAAGGAGACCTGGCCCTGAATACCAGAGTAACAGTCCAGAGTTCGGTATATGGCGAGGTATACAGTGAGGTCTACAATTATGTTTACCTTCCGGATGACGGTATAAATCTCGCCCTGCCCGATGATATACCTGCTGGTACTGAGCTTTATGTGGGTAAGTTAGAGGAAGAAATATTACCAAATGAAGTACTCTTTGGATATAGGCCTGGCCCAAATACCGGCTTTGACTTCAACCTTGATGGGGATAAGACAGACAGCTATTATGTTGCTGCAGCAGATAAAGACGGTGATGGTGAACCTGATCATGTGTATGTAGATACAAACCTTAATGATGCCTTTACTGATGAGGAACCGCTTATCCCATACAGGGACGGGGTGAAAGAGAATAAGAGGATAATGGCCCATTTCCCTGAAGGAGAGGAAGGGGCTAAGGTCAACTTTGTGCTTACCGGTATATGGCCCGATGAGGATGTGGTATGGGTAAACCTCGGCTTTGATGGGGGCTCCCATGGCACCCATGTATCCGGTATTGCGGCAGGGAACGGCACATTAAAAGGAGTTGCCCCAGGTGCCAAAATTATGGCCTTGAAGGTGCTGGGAAGTAATGTCGGCGGTGCTACCTCCAGCATAATGGCAGCTATGGAATATGCAGCAGAGCACGGCGCTGATGTCATAAATATGAGCCTTGGCGCAACCACGGATATAAATGACGGCAACAGCCCGGATTCACTCCTTGCCAATGAATTATCCAGGGAATATGGTGTGGTATTTGCCATATCGGCAGGCAATGAGGGGCCTGGTATAAATACTATAGGCTCACCCGGCGACAGTACAATGGCAGTGACCTCGGGTGCATATATCAATAAAGACACATGGGAGGAATATGGGGATAACAGTGTACCCGAAGACACTGAGGGATTATGGTGGTTTTCGTCCATAGGGCCGAGGGAAGACGGTATGATTAAACCGACAATTATTACCCCTGGTTCGGCAGTATCCAGCGTGCCGGAATGGGATGTATGGAGCGGCAGCGAATACAGAGGACCCTATGACCTCTATCAGGGGACAAGCATGGCATCGCCTCAGACTGCCGGTCTTGTTGCACTCCTCAACGGAGCAGCCAGAAAAGAGGGCCTAATAGATGAAGGCGAGCACCTTGACCCTGTGCTGGTTCAGCAGGCATTGAAGTACTCAGCAAGAAAACTGGACGGGTATAATGCAGCAGAACAAGGAGGTGGCCTGGCCCAGGTCGTCGACGCCTATGAATACATCAAGGAACATATATCAGATACGACGATTGACGACCTTACCATTACAACAGACTGCATAGAGAGGATACCGGAGACCCACGGCATATACGTTAGGAATGAACCGCTTCAGAACAGATATAAAGTAAGCATTACCAATAATGGTGATACTACTGCATCCCTCAACATTTCAGAAGGGGCAGACTGGATAAGCCTATCCAGGAAGGTTATAAATGTTGTTCCCGGCCAGACAGGGAGCTTTACAGTATATATTGATAAAAACAAGTTAAATAAAGGATTTAACAGTGAAATAATCACACTGGACGACAGTGCGACGGGTCTTGTTGATGCTGAAGTGCCGGTGAATATAGTTGTACCTGATGAACTGGATATAGCCAATAATTATTCATCCAGTAAAGACGGCACTGTCGTAGCGTCCAAGTATAACAGGTATTTCTACAGGGTGCCTGATGGGACGGCAAAGCTTACTGTATCATTGGAAGGCATTGAGAAGGATGGAACTGTCCCGTCGCTGAGGCCTGTGATATTCAACCCCTATGGTATGTGTATAGACCCGGATGACAGGACGTATACCACGAAAGAAAATCCGAGAGTGTATGAGGTCGACAATCCATTGCCAGGAGTCTGGGAAGTAGATGTATATGGAAACTTCAGGTCAGAATTGTCTCAGAATGATTATTCACTTGACGTGAAACTTTCCGGCATAATACCAAAGCCGGACGCCTGGGACGTGGAGAGATCAGTAGGCACAACCGTGACATCTAACTTCCAGCTTACCAACCTTACAGATGATGCCAAAAATGTTAGAGTATCGGGGACGGGCCTGGTTGATTTGAACACGCCATCAAAGACCGTCACCAAGACTCTGGACCTGAAGAATGATAATCTGTATGATGATGACTATATTGAAGAAGTTACCATTACCCCTGATAATCCCAACTTCATATTTGAAGTGTCGATAGGAAATACCTCTGATCCCGGAGCAGACCTTGACCTGTATCTGTTCAGATGGACTGAAGAAGGGTACAGCCTTGTTGCATATGAGGCTGACGGCGATTCTAATGAGAGCGTCAAGTTAAAAGCACTTGCACCTGGTGATTATCTCGTATTTGTGGATAGCTTTGCTATACCAGAGGGTGTAACCACTTTTGACTATACTACCAGGATATTGAATGCTGACAGTGCTGTGAAGGGAAGCACCATAACAATAGCCAATGGGGAGCTCTCAATAAACAAAGGTGCTACCGCAGACTTTAAAGCGACCTTAACAGTACCCACAACACAGTCTGACTATACTGGCCTTCTCCTTGTAAATGACAGCGAAGGCAACCAGCTTACCAAGGTTGGCGTAAATGTTAAGGCATTGCCGGCTACTTCAGGTGGTGGTTCTTCCGGCGGCAGTTCATCAGGTGGAGGGTCTTCTAGTGGCAGTTCTTCCGGAGGGACAACCGGCGGGACAGGACAGCAGCCTGCCGCAAATGTTATTAAAAAGACTGTCGGCTGGGAAGGAGGCATTGTATCTACAACAGATAACGCTATGTCCATTGATATACCTGAGGATGCATTTACCGGGAATGTAAACATTGAGGTAGGTGTCATTGAGCCTGCGAATGTCAAGGTCAATGATGCCGCTTTAAGAATCATAGGGAAGGTATATGAAATAAAAGCGGATGCGGGGCTTAAGAAGCCTGTGACATTAAAACTCAAGTATGACAGGAAGGGATTAAACTCCATCAGTCCTAAATTCCTTGCTGTCTATACACTAAATGAGTCGGACGGTAAATGGAATGTCGTCGGAGGGAAGGTAGATGAGGCTTCGGATACAGTATCAGTAAACCTGAACCATTTCAGCAGGTATGCCTTAATGATAAAGGAGGTCAGCTTCAATGACCTTAATGGGCATTGGGCAGAGGAAGATATTAAGGTACTCGCATCCAGAAATATAATAAGCGGTTACCCTGACGGCAGTTTTAAACCTGAAAATAGTGTCACAAGAGCAGAATTTGCAAAGATGATTGTATCGGCACTGAACGGTGGCATATATACTCCGCAAGCACCTTCATTTGGGGATGTAAAGCCTTCTGATTGGTTCTATCCTTATGTGGAGACAGCAAAGCAGCTTGGCATTGTAAACGGCTTTAACGGTAGATTTGACCCCAATGGGCTGATCACAAGGCAGGAGATGACTGCCATGGTGATACGGGCAATGCAGCAGAATAAAGAAGAAAAGTATTTCCCAACAGCAGATACCTCATTAAAATTCAAAGATAGCAGCAACATAGCTGATTGGGCTAAGGAGTCAGTATCAGTAGGCCTGGAAAAAGGCATTATCACCGGACTGGATGGTGAGACATTTGCTCCCGAGGCAAAGGCTACAAGGGCACAGGCAGCGGTTATGATAATGAGGTTATTAAAAAGCCTTGATATGATATAAACTTGTTTTGGGCCATGTTTGAGGCATGGCCCTATTTTACTGCCTTATAGAGGTACAGCCCCTCCCTCTCCAGTATCCTGAATATCTCAAACTCTCTCTGGCTGTACATCTCCCTCTCCAACAGCCTGGCGTTATTGAGCCTCTTATTTGCTGTGGTGCACCTGTGGTATATCTGCAGGTATCTGCCGGAGCTTGTCCTTAAGAATAAATCGTTTTCCACCCTTGAAAGGCCCTCTATGTATCTTAAGGCAAAGTATCCCGTACAAACATCACCACTTACCACCGGCCTGCGCGCATAAAAGGGTACCCATACCTCACCGCCTATAACTAAGGGGTTTGAATACCTCTGTCCCAGCTTCTCCGCTGTATGGCTTGTCAGTGCCTTCAGGTCTATATCATAGAAATGGGCTAAAGATTTCAAATACCTCCTTGCATTTGAATCTATTATCTCATCAGATCCATCTTTGAATATCACCCTGGTCCGGTCTCCGTCCTCGTATACCGGGTAGAAGCATTCAATCCCTTTCTCTATATCCTCTTTTATGTTCAAAATTATCGTCTCCTTTCGCATACTGTGTTTTTATTAAACCAAACTTTTATTTGTATAGCAAGTCTAAAATTTACCTTGCTATACAAAATATCTCTATCAATTGTACATTTTTCTCTCTCAATCTAAAATTTTTATATTAAAAGCAGGAATTTTTAGGGATATGTAGAATAAATATCTATACAGGATGTCCAGAAGGACATCTTGCGTTACAAACTTTACAACTATATTACAGTTTTGTAACATTTGTTGAATCCCAAAATTCCTCATGCTATAATAGTTCACAGATTGGTAAAGCAGGGAGGCCAATCATTATGATACTGTCAAAAGGTTTTTGGAGGAAGGGCAACCCCCATCTTCCAAGAAATAAAATAAAATACAACATAAAAGGAGGAGTAGAGATATGCACAATCTTAAAAAGGTTGTTGCCGTTATCGCGGTTCTAGCTATGGTGCTCGGGACCATGGTAACAGGTTTCGCTGCACCCGCATTCAGTGATGTATCAGGCACTGATTATGAAGATGCAGTAGCCAGATTGGGTGTATTAGGCGTAATGAATGGCTATCCTGACGGCACATTTAAGCCGGGCAACCAGATAACCAGGACAGAGTTTGCTACACTGGTGGTTAGGGCGCTTGGCCTTGAGGGCGCTGCAAAGCTTACAACCGCAAAGCCCGCTTTCAGTGATGTAAATGCTGACTATCAGTGGGCATGGGGCTACATTACTGTAGCTACCGAACAGGGCATTATAAAGGGTTATCCGGATGGGACATTTGGTCCTGCTAAGCCGGTTACCTATGCCGAAGCAGTTGCCATGCTGGTAAGGGCTCTTGGCTATGAGCCGGCAGTAACAGGTACATGGCCGGTAGGATACCTGGCGAAGGGTTCCGAGCTGGGTATAACAGACAGCGTAAAGGTTACAGCAGATGGTTATGCCAGCAGGGGCGATGTTGCAGTAATGCTTGACAACTCCCTGGAGATTGACATGATGGAGCAGGTTGGATTTGGTGATACAGTAGAATACAAGGTTCCCGACAATCCAAAAAACCTATTGGAAGATAAGATTGGTGTAGATAAGATCGAAGGTAAAGTTACAGATTATGATGCCGACGAAAATATCGTGACAATAGATGTCAATGATGAGGAAGATGACTATGATGTAGCAGAAGGCGTATCCTTTGAGGGTCTGGTAGGCGCTGATGTTACAGCATGGAAGTTAGGCGGCAAGATAGTCTATGTAGATGTTGACTCTTCAATAATTTATGATTTAGTAGCCGATGTGACACTTGACGGTAGTGATGTTACAAAGGTTAAGTTAAGCAGGCTTGATAAGACATATAAGGTTGCTGCTGATTATCAGGATGAGATAGGATTAACTGCAGATGATGAAAGTGCAACTTATGGTAAGTTTATAATAAATGATGGCAAGATTACATCATTTGATGAAATTGCTAGTGTTGGAGCTGCCGCTGTTGTAAGGGAAGTATCTACAACTAAAGGCAAAGAAGCTCTTACCTATCAGATAGGCGATGCAGATGAGAGAACAATAAAGCTTGATGGAAAAGATGTACTTGTTCTTCTGAACAATAGTCTGGCCAAACTGGCTGACTTGAAGGCTGATGATATTGTTTATGTTGACAGGACAAATGATGATTACGATTATGTGCTTATAGCCTACAGAGATTCTGTAGAGGGCAAGCTGGAGAAGATAGGCGATGACTATCTGACCATAGATGGCAAGAATTATGATAGAGCAGACACAGTTTGGTCTTCAATAAATGACGGTGAAGACTATGCGAATGCTGGCGATGATTATGATGAGTCAGGTATACATTTTGACCTGCTTAAGGAAGATGTAGTCGCCTATAAGGGTGTGGACGGCAAGGTTGTATATGTAAAGGGCGATGTTGAAGCCACTACAACATCATTCTATGGTTTTGCACTGTCTGTTTCTGAGTCACTGGATACCTACAAGGTGAAAGTCCTGAAGGCAGACGGCACAACAGCCACCTATGAGATGGACGCTGATGTATACGATGAGTACTTTGGTTCTGGATATGACTCAACAACAGATGACTTGGCTAAGCTGTATAAGTTTGAAATCGACGAAGACAATATCATTACAGGTGTCAAATCAACTTATACACAAGAAGAAGTATCCGACTTGGGTGTTGCGACTGCTGTAAAGTCCGGATATGTTGTAATAGGTGGCACCACGTATTACTTCGATGACGACTTCTTTGTACTAAACGTTGAAGATGCGTTAGATGCTAACAACATCACCTCACCATCTAAGGCGGAAGTGGTTGATTGGGAAACAATAGTTGATGCAGATTCAGTTGATGGCTTAAAAGGTTATATGTTTATTAATAGAGATACTAATGGAGATACCTATGCATTTGTGATAACAGCTGGGTATGATAATGTTGCTGGTGAGTCTGATCAGGCATTTGTAAAGAATATTGACAAGGTCGGCAAAGATGAGTATGAAATTACACTGGATGATGGTACAGAGGAGTTCACAGTTGTATTTACAGACCTTGGTAATAATACCACAGACGATCTGCTTTACAACGTAATTGACTACAGACTCAACTCCGATGATGAAGGCATGGTTAAGGGCATTAATACAGACGATCCAACTGTAGTTGATGCTGTCTACAGCAGTGATAGAGAGATAGTAGTTGGAGGGACAACTTATAAGGTTGATAGGAGTGCTCTGATATTTGATTTGAACGATGGTGATCCAGACTATGCTACACTCGGCGACCTTAAGGCTCTTGTAGACGAAGAGACTCTTGTAAATGTAAATGTAAAGGTTAAGCTGTGGATAGATGATGTATCAAATATCGTAAAGGCTATAATCTTTGATTCGGAAAATCCAGGGCTTGATTAGCCGGTAGCCAGTGGGGACGGTTCTTGTGGCACACTATAAATAGTGTAATCAAGAATTAAATCCACAAGAGAAGGGTTCAGGTTTGTAGCCTGGACCCTTTCATTCTTTTAAAAAAAGGCCACTTATTTAGTGGTCTAGTCTTCATTAGTTGTAGCAATTTGTTGCATGGTTTCTGTAAGTTGAGATGGGTAATCTAAACATTTATCCTCTAATAGTTTGAAGTCACAACATGTATAAGCAAGAGGATGGTTTCTATTAGTTCCAATTTTATAGACCTCTTCTGCTTTTTTATATATTCTATCTACATTTTGATTGCAATATTTTATTTCTGCATTTACCAAATCTTTATAAGATTGTGGTTCATCACTAAAATCTTTTAACTGTAATACGTAATCAAAAGTTGGAAACATAAAGCAGAAACGAATAGAGCTAATGGGTCTACTTTTATCACAAATTAAAAAATTAGTGTGTTGTGGTCTATTAAAGTATGTTACTGGGGCAAAATAGTTAAATTCGTTAATTTGGAATACGATACCACAAAAAAACTTATTATATCGTCATGATTCTCACTAGGGGTGTTGCATTTAATATTGCAATCTAGGTAATTTTATTATATCCGGAGTGGGATGGAATAAACAATGACATTTCCTCTTTCTTGTTCTCATTAAGCAATGAAAGCAGCAGAAATAAGCAAGGATTTAGCCAGTGCCAGTAAATCAACAAATATGAATGGGCAATGCCAGTGGGGACGGTTCTTGCAGCCCATTTATTTTTTGTCATGATTTTATTATTGTATATCTGAGCGCCAGCGGGGACAGTTATTAGCTGCGGGGCAGTGTGAATGTGAAGGTGGTGCCTTTCCCTTCGGTGCTGTTTATGTCGTATTTACTTCTATGGAGGGTGAGTATTTCCTTTACTATGGCCAGGCCAAGCCCCGTGCCTCCATCACTGGCCTTATAGTACCTGTCAAATATGTGCTCTAAGTCCTTTTCCTTTATACCCATGCCTGTATCGCTGATTTTGAATAGTGCTTCTTTATCCTGTATCTCTGATGTGATGCTTAAAAGTCCGCTGCCTTCCATGCTGCTGATTGCATTTCCTATGATATTTACAAGTACCCTTCTGATAAGTTCCCTGTCGGTGTATACATTCAGGTCGTCTATAGAAAACTTTACCTCCAGATTCCTTTCATATATCTCACCCTCGAAGGTGTCCAGTACGTCTGATATAAGTTCCTTCATATTAAAAACTGCCATATGGGGTTTTGTTACACCGGCCTGTATCTGGGAGAGAGCAAGGATGTCATTTATCATGCTACTCATCCTGTCTGCTTCCTTTGAAATGATGGCAAGATACTTATAAGACTTTTCTCTGTCTATATCCGTATCCCTTATCATCTCGGCATAACCCTTTATGACCCCCAGCGGAGTCTTGAGGTCATGGGATATGTTGGCTATGAGGTTTTGCCTCAGGGTTTCTATCTCTGAGAGCTTCATGGACATCTCGTTCATGGTGCTGGCAAGGTCGCCTATCTCGTCTGCTGTCTCAGGTTTTATCTCTATGCCCACATTGCCGCCGGCTATTTCCCTTGCTGCTCTTTTCAGCTTTATGATCGGCCTGGTGATTCCATTGGAGAGGATAAGGGAGACCAGGGCGGCTATAATGATAGATGTCAGGGATATATACGTAAACTCCCTTTTAAAGAGCTCTACGTTTTGTGAAATCTGTGTAGCAGGTATACTCAATATAACATTGGCCTGAATGCCATTATAGTCAAAGGGCAGGCTCATGGCCAAGTATTCCGTCTCAAAATGGGGGTGGGTGTACCTGAACACCTTTGGCGTATCTCCCGAATATGGCAGGATATTTCTCATCATCATGCCCATCATGGTGGCTGTGGTAAAGATTATCTTGTTATCCCGCGTGATGGCTGTTACCTCAGCACCGGATTCCTCTATAACGGCGGTGAGTTTTGATGTATCAGGTCCGGAAGTATCCAGCACACTGATTATCTGCTGTCCATAGTTTTTAAGCCTGTCCACCATAAAACGGGTGTATATCCTATCTATAAATACCACCTGTGTAAGCCAGAATATGATGAGGACTGTTAGCACTACAGACAGATAGCTTATCAGAAGTTTATTCCTTATGCTCTTCATATTATTCCTCCAGCTTATAGCCTATACCCCATACTGTCTTTATGAGGTTTTTCTTATCACCCAGTTTTTCCCTGAGCTGTTTTATGTGAGTGTCAACGGTCCTTAAATCTCCGTAAAAGTCATATCCCCATACTTCGTTTAATATCTTCTCCCTGGAGAGTGCCCTTCCCTTGTTTATGGTGAGATATTTTAAGAGCTCGAATTCCTTCGGTGTGAGGTCTAAGTGTTCGCCGTCCACATATGCCTCCCTGGATACGTCATCTATCTCTATGCCCTTGAATGTGACATTTCTGTCGGAGGCTTCGGGGTATACCCTCCGGAGTATGGCCCTGCACCGGGCTACCAGCTCCTTTGGACTAAAGGGTTTTACTATATAGTCGTCGGCCCCCAGGTCAAACCCCAAGATTCTGTCATATTCTTCACCTCTGGCTGTCATCATAAGTACCGGGATATCGGAGTGTGTCCTTATCTCCTTCAATATGCTCCTGCCGTCCATGTCCGGGAGCATTATGTCCAGCAGTATGAGGGAGGGGTTTTTCTCACTGAAGTATTTCATCCCTTCGCTTCCGCTAGAGGCCCTGATCGTATCAAATCCCTCATTTCTGAGGTATGTATCTACTATATTTAATAGGTTTTTATCGTCTTCTATTATAAGGATGGGGCCCATATTATCACCTCAAACCTATTATATCATCAATAGATATAAATTAATAAAATCCTCACAAAAACCTCACATTTGATGCTGCAGGAAAGGGAAACCTTATTAAGGCCTGGCCGTAATATTTATGGTATAATAAGAAAAAGGGGAGGGTTTTCATGTTTGATATAAATCCCAAAGAGTATTTTAGAGAGGCTTTCAAGACAGCAGGTTGGGACAGGGTATATAAAAAGGGTGAATCAATACATATGGATGAGGAACCCGGGGATTATATATATTTCATAATCAAAGGCAAGGTAGTCCACATCATCCACGACAGCTCCGGCAAGGAGAGGATAATCCTCCTCATGGACGACGGGGATATATTCGGTGAGGTCACCATGTTCGAGGAAAAACAAAACCTTGTGATAAGCGAGCCGCTGGAGGACTCTGTAATAAAGAAGATACCTAAAGGGGAATTTGCGGATCTTTTGAATAAGGACAGCACGCTCTACTTTGCTGTGATAAAGTCGCTCACTAAGAAGTTTCGCTGGCTGGTGATGGACCTGATGGACTTGAGCTTTGAAAATGTCTACTGCCGGGTGGCTACCAATCTGCTTATGCTTATGGATATGTACGGGGAGAAGACGGAAGGCGGTGTGCAGATAAGTTTGAAGCTCAGCCAGAGCGACATATGCAGGATGGCAGGCGCCAGCAGGGTGAGCGTTACCAGGGTGATGGAGGAGTTTGATCGTCTGGGCATAATGGAGGTAAGGGACAGGCTGATTACCATAAAGAGGCCCGAGCTGTTAAAAGAGTGGGCTAACCTTACCATCGAGAAGCTGATGGACTGATGGTCTCTGCCTCATAGCGAGGAGGGTAATCCATATGGCAGAACTTATGACCCTTGCCATATTCATTACCATGGAGAGTCTTGTGTTTTGAAGGACGGTAAACTCCATGAAACCGGCTACATTTACTACACCGGTAATCCTGATATCGCCTATGGGGTCGAGGTCCTTGCTCACACCGGCGCCGGGTTTTAGAGGGCCTTCATCAATGATAATTTTACCCACCTTGCTCATAGAGCCCAATGATGCGTCTATGGCTATGATAAAGGGATTTTCTATGGTACCGAATATCATTGATGTTATGTCCTTTATGTTCTGCGCATGGACGGGATTATCCAGGGTGCCGTATATCCTGCAATCCTTGTCAATATGAGGCAGCCTGGAAAGTTCATAGCCCACCAGTGGGCCTAAAGAGTCGCCTGTGGATCGGTCCGTGCCTATGCAGAGAAATACCAGTTTATGTATATCTTTATCGGATATGTAGCGGTAAAGTGCGTTTTTTATGAGAAGTTTGGCGAATCTGTCTTTATAGTCTATTAGTTCCATATATATCCCTCCATTCAATAATTTTTGCTGAAACCTTACTTTATATACATGGGGAGAATTGTGATGAAGAGGTTTTTTTTCTTACTTATAGCGGTAATAAGCGTGTACTATCTGTTCTCAGGCATGAACAGCGGGAGCAGTGAGGCCATGAGCCTAAAGGCTCAGATATCATATAAGTCATATACGGATTTTATCCCCGACATAAACGGATACTGGGGATACAGGGCTGGTGAGGTGCTTCATTATGCAGAGGATGGGATAAATGACTTTGCAATAAAGGTAAATGCCGCCAAACCAGTGCTGTCCAGCGGGGATTTGCTGGTTGTCTATGACGCTGGAGGAGATGTCCTCTACGGCTATGATAAGCATGGCAAGGAGCTATGGGAGTACAAGGCTGCAGGGAGTATAGAGGATGTGGTATTAAAACCGGGGGACAATATCCTTATGCTCTACCTGAAGGATAAGATGTTTTATATAAATGAACTGAACAATGAGGGGAAAAAGCTGGGTGAAT
The DNA here is from genome assembly GCA_030016635.1 of Thermoanaerobacteraceae bacterium. Lineage (GTDB taxonomy): Bacteria > Bacillota > Thermoanaerobacteria > Thermoanaerobacterales > UBA4877 > JASEJQ01. The sequence continues at coordinate 45,963 of JASEJQ010000001.1, forward strand.
GGGTAGCCTCCAATGATTTTGTGATGGACTACGACTTTAAGGGTGACATTGCGTATGTGGCATCGGCCAACACCTCAGACAGTATTGGGGGCAGGATAACTGCATACACGAAAAAAGGAGACCTGCTGTGGGCTCAGGAGCTTCCGGGTTTTATGCCGCTCAAGATCAGTGCGTCGGATGAAGGGGTTTCTGCTATTCTTGATAAGAAGGTAATGGCTGTCTCTTCAAATGGGAAAGTTTTGTTTGAGAAGGAGATGGCGGCAGAATACGGATGCATAGGTGAGGACGGTACGATGTATGTGGGTAGTGGCGGCAGCCTGCAGGGCCTGGCCATTGACGGCCGAGAGCTTTTCAGCATAAGAACGCCTGGGATAGATAGTGTTTACCCGATGGATAAGGGTGCAGTGGTTTTGAGCGGTAGGTCAATCACCTACTATGACTCAAGAGGCAAGGCAACCGCCTCGTTTGATGCCATGAGGGATTTGGACTACCTGGTGCCGATGGAGGGAAAAAGAAGGATACTGGCTGTGGGAAGGTCGGGGGCAGACCTGATTGAACTGCCTTCGAGGGTGTTGAAATGAACATAGTGGACCTTATTATAGCAATGATGATACTTATTCCAGGGATAATGGGGTTTTACAGGGGCCTTGTGCTGACAGTGGTTGGCCTTATAGGTACAATAGCCAACTGGTACTTAGCCTTCCGATTCTACCCATATATACTTCATATGCTGTACACATCGGAACACTTAGTGGATTTCATAAGAAACCTGACCTTGAAGGCTCCTGACCAGGACAAGGCGGCATTTATCGTCCTGAGCCTATTGAGTTTTGTACTTACCTATCTATTGATTAATCTTGCTATAAAGATTATAATTTCTATAGTGAACGGTATAGCCAGCCTGCCTCTTTTGAGGGGGATAAACAAACTTGGAGGACTTATAGCGGGGACAGCGGAGGGCTTTTTGCTGACATGTTTTATCTTCCTTATATTATATATAGCCGAGGACATAATTCCCGCCGGGGGCATGGCTGCAATAGCGGATTCAACTATGGGGGACTGGTTCCTTACAAATAATCCGTTCATAAATCTGATACCGGTAGAATTATATATCTGGAAGGAGATAGTATTATGGATAAAGAGATAGATGCAAGGGGCCTGGCCTGTCCGCAGCCCGTAGTTATGGCCAAAAAGGCACTGGACGAGATGGAGGAGGGCAGTGTTACTGCCATAGTGGACAGCGATACAGCGGTGGAGAATTTAACCAGGCTTGCTGAGTCAATGGGCACCGAGCCTGAGATAAAAAGGGAAGGCAATACCGCATACATTACCATCCATAAGGCAAAAGCGCAAACTGAGCCAGAGGAAGCCTCATGCACATTTAGTTGGCCGGAGGAGAAAAACTTAGTCATAATGGTATCCACAGACCTCTTTGGCAAAGGGGATGAGGAACTGGGAAGGCTCCTCATGAAAAACTACATTTACACACTCACCCAGACCGATGAAAAGCCCGAGACTCTTATTTTTATAAACCGGGGTGTGTTTTTGACTACGGAGGGATCTGCCTCCATCGACGACCTTAAAAAACTGGAGGAGAGTGGGATTGAAATACTCTCCTGCGGCACATGCCTGGACTTCTACGGGGTGAAGGATAAACTTAAGGTGGGGAGCGTCTCAAACATGTACACCATAGTTGAAAAGATGAACGGCGCTACCAATACTATAACGATATGAGGGATCAGGATTGTATTTAACGGCATTTAATTCAACGCAGCAGGCGCTGCTGGCAGAAAAGAGGCTGAAATCAACGGGGAAGGCGTATAAGATAATACCAACCCCCAGGGAGATAGATGCTTCATGCGGCATATCAATAGTTGTAGACAGATTGGACGAGTCATGGCTTAATGGCATGGATGTGAGGATATACGCTGAAGATGAGGATGGGAAATGGATTGAGCTTTATAATCATGAAGTATAAGGAGTGAGTTCCTATGCCTGAGGTATATAACGTGGGTGATGTGGTGAAGATGAAGAAGCAGCACCCCTGCGGCTCTGACGAGTGGGAGATAATCAGGGTAGGCATGGACTTCCGCATTGTGTGTAAAGGATGCGGCCATTCAGTGATGATACCGAGAAAGAAATTTGAGAAAAGTGTAAAAAAAGTGCTTAAAAGAGCAGTTGAAACGGACACGCAGTAATGTTATAATACAATTTAGGCGTCCTTGCTCCGGTAGCACCGGGGCCATAGTCCATAAGGAGGTGAAGTTATGAAAGCCTATGAAGCTTTGTACATCTTAGACACTGAACTGGATGAGGAGAGCAGACAGAAACTCATTGAGAAGTTCAAGAGCATTGTTGAAAACGGGGGAGAGCTGGTAAACCTCGATGAATGGGGAAGGAGAAGGCTGGCCTATCCCATCAATAAGAAGAACGAGGGGTACTATGTCCTCATGGACTTCAATTCTGACAGCAATGTCCAGATGGAATTGGAGAGGGTCTTTAAGATAACCGACGGTGTGATGAGATTTATGGTTGTTAATAAAGATAAATAAAACAGGTGGTGTAATCGTTGAATAAAGTAATTTTGATTGGAAGGTTGACAAAGGATCCTGAGCTTAGATTTACTTCAGGCAATGGAGTGGCGGTAACCACATTTACCTTAGCAGTGGACAGGAATTTCTCAAACCAGCAGGGTGAGAGGATAGCTGACTTTATACCTATAGTTGTATGGAGAAAGCTGGCAGAGGTATGTGCCAATAACCTTACAAAGGGCCAGCAAATTGCTGTATCGGGGCGCATACAGACCAGGAGCTGGGATGGAAATGACGGGAAAAAGAGGTGGACCACTGAAGTGGTAGCCGATGAGGTAAAGTTCTTGGGTAAGCCATCGTCATCGTCATCTGCAGGGACGCCATACATTAGCAATGATGACGGTAATGAGGACTATTACGAGGGGTTCACACCAATAGATAATGAGGATAACCTTCCATTCTGATAAAGGAGGGATAGAGAGTGGCAAATACAGGGAATCAGAACAACAGAAGGAGAAACCGCAGGGCGAAGAAAAAGGTCTGTACCTTTTGTCAGGACAAGGTCGAGCTTATAGATTACAAGGATATAAGCAAGCTGAGGAAGTATATTACCGAGAGGGGCAAGATACTCCCCAGGAGGATAACAGGAAACTGTGCCAAACATCAAAGACAGCTCACCGTTGCTATAAAGAGGGCAAGACAGGTGGCGCTGCTGCCTTATACTACCGAATAAATGGAGGGCTATGCCCTCTTTTTTAATAAGGGAGGTAATGCAATTGTCCGAAGATATAGCCAAAAATATAAAGATGATAGAGTTCTACAAGACTGAGCTCTTATCCTCCCTTTCCTTTCTGTATGGGGCGATGTTTAAAAGTAAAAACAGTGATGATATAACTGATGCATTATCGGATATAGTTATGACCGCTTATCTGCTTGGTAAAAGGTTGGGGATGGATTACGGCGAGCTGGATGCCCATATGCTGGACAAGATACACCTGCAGATAATAGAAGGGCATGAGGCCGAGAAGTGGTATAAAGACTTGAGCGGCCTTAAGGAGTATATATCAGGGAGAGAGGAGGGGTAATCAGTTGGACAGAAAAAGCGGGATTCTGGAGGGGCTTTTATACCTTTTTGCAGGAATGTCGATAGTGCTTTTAAGCTACTATATCCCTGTTCTGATTATCCTCCTGATATTGTTTTCTGTACCATGCACTGTTCTGGGATACAGGTATTCAGTGTTGGAAAGCGTGCTATTTTTATGCGCCATGACGGTATTTCTCGTCATTACCGGTGATATGGTGAGTTTGATCCCTGTGCTGTCTTCGGGCTTAAGCGGGGTGGTAATGGGGAGTATGCTGAGAGGGAAGCGGCCGGCAGGCGACGCTATAAAGAACGGTTTTTTAGCTGCACTAATCTCTCTTGTCGGCATTTTCGGCATATTTATAGTGTTTTTCAGGCTGAATATTATCCAGGAGTTTGTAAATGCCCTTCCAAAGATTGTAGACAGCAGTCTGGATATATACAGGTCTATGGGGCTGGGCGAACAGGAGCTCAACGTCATAAAGACTGTGCTCGAGCAGGCAGTCCATTTTATAGGGATGTCCATACCTTTTGACATACTGATGTATTCGGCGATTGCCTCTATAGTAGGCTACCTTGTAGTAGAGGTGGTATTAAGAAGGGCAGACATAGACAGGTTAAAGCCATTTTCCTTGTGGAAGGTCTCCGACCGCCTGTCCATGGTGCTGGTGATAGTATATTTGATAGAAACTATTTTCAGGTCAAATTATACAGTATATATGGTGACATTTAATATACTGCTTGGACTGGTAACTGTTTTCACTGTGGACGGATATTCCCTGCTGTTATTCTTTATGAAAAAGAGCGGTTTGAAATCGTGGCTGCAGGTTTTGGTAGTCCTTTTAAGTTTTTTCATACCGGTCTTCAGCTTTGCATTGACGGGAGCGGGCATTCTGGATGCCACATTTGATTTTCGTCATATAAAGAAAAGAGGCTGATACCATGGGAAATAGATTTTTGGGGTTTTTGAGGGCACTTCTTAGATGGCAGTCGCTGTTTACATTTATTGTGCTTGGGATGCTTATATACTATGATACGGTTATTGGCCTTGTCGGCCTGGCCGTCTATCTGATTCTTCTTTTCGCCTTTTCTCCTGTTAAGCCCAAGGATAAGCCGCTTCTTAACATACCGGCAGTAGAGAATATAGCCATTCCAAAAGAGACAGAACAACAGAAGGCTTTTATTGCGATACCAATGCCGGTGTTGATTCTTTCCGAGGATAAGGCGGTATGGAAGAATAAGGCGGCAGTGAGTACATTTGGAGACGAATACAAGGATGTACTTGATAAGTATGCAGGTGGGAAAAATGGGCCTATAGAGTTCAAAGGGCGATACTATCAGGTAAGGGAATCCATAAGGAGCAACAGGAAGGGCTCTCAGACCATACTGTATTTTGACGATGTTTCAGATATTTACGTGTTTAAGGATAGATATGAATTTGAAAAACCTGTGGTATGCCTCATACAGGTGGATAATTATGAAGAGGTAATGAACTCCACCGAGGAGATAAGAAGGCCGGTTTTAGCTGCGGAGATAGATAAAAGGCTGGGAAGGTTCTCGGCGGACATAAGGGGTTGTCTCAGAAAGTACAGCAATGACAGGTATATACTTTTCTTTGAGAATGGTTTTTTGAAACCCCTTGAGGATAAGAAGTTCACCATACTGGATGATATACGGGAAATAAGCGAGGGGAATAAAATACCGGTGACCCTGAGCATGGGTGTGGGAGCAGAGGGCGAAAACCCGCAGGTGCTTTTGGAGTATGCCTCCAGCGCTTTAGACCTGGCCTTGAGCCGGGGTGGGGACCAGGCAGTGGTAAAAAAAGGAGAAAAGATATTCTTCTACGGAGGCAAGATACAGGCTGTAGAGAAGCGTACCAGGGTGAAGGTGAGGGTCATTTCCCATGCCTTGAGGGAGCTCATACAGGAATCATCCAAGGTTTTTGTTATGGGTCATACCTATCCTGATTTTGACTGCTTAGGTGCCTCCATGGGAATGTACAGGGCAGCCAAAGAGTTTGATAAGGAAGCAAGGATAATATGGGAGAACAGCAACATCTCTTTGAAGGACCTTCTGGATAAGATAAGGCAGGATGAGGAGTATAAAGAGGTGTTTGTAACTGGCGACGATGCCCTGTCCTTGATAGATGAAAGGTCGCTTTTGATAGTGGTGGATGCAGGAAGGCCGGGGTATCTCATGAGGCCCGACCTCCTGGAAAAAATACCGAGGATAGTTGTGATAGACCACCACAGGAAGACAAGGGATGCCATAGCCAATGCCGTGTTGTCGTACATCGAGACATATGCATCTTCCACGTCGGAAATGGTGACGGAGATACTCCAGTATATGAAGGACAGGATAAACTTAAAGCCCGTGGAGGCTGTGGCCCTTCTGACGGGAATAAACCTGGACACAAAGAATTTCACCTATAAGACAGGGGTGAGGACCTTCGATGCGGCTTCATATCTCAGACTTAAGGGTGCCGATACCATGGAGGTAAGGCAGTATTTCCAGGATGAGCTTGCGAATTTTGCCCTCAAGGCTGAGATAATAAGGAAGGCTGAGATATGGCCCCATCATGTGGCTGTTGCCATATGCCCAGCGGATGTGGAGGACAGGTTGATTCTGGCAGCCCAGGTGGCAGATGAGCTCTTGAATATCAAGGGGGTTGATGCCTCCTTTGCCCTCTGCGACACCGGGGAGCAAATAATAATCAGCGGACGTTCGCTGGGGGAGATAAATGTACAGGTGATACTGGAGGAACTGGGCGGCGGAGGCCACTATACCGAGGCAGGGGCCCAGGTGCACGGTAAGAACATAGATGAGGTAAAGGCGGAGTTAAAGAGGATAATAGAGGAAAAGCTTGAGGAGGTGGAGGAATGAAGGTTATACTTACTGAGGATGTAGCTAATCTTGGCAAGAAGAATAGTGTAGTCAATGTATCTGATGGGTATGCCAGAAATTTCCTTTTTCCAAAGAAGCTGGCTATAGAGGCGAGCGAGGTTAACATGGCCAGGCTTAACAAGGAAAAGGCTTTGGAGGAAAAAAGGATACAAAAGGAGAGGGATGAGGCCAGGGCGCTGGCCAGCAGCATAAACAATCTGGAGGTGGTTTTGAAGGTAAAGGCCGGGGAAAACGGCAAGCTTTTCGGGTCCGTCACTTCAAAAGACATTGCCGATGCATTGAAGGAACAGCACGGCATAGATCTGGATAAAAGGAAGATAGACCTGAAGGACTCTATAAAGACCACCGGTGTTTTTGAACTGAATGTAAAGCTTTATCAGGGGATTGATGCCAGCTTGAAGGTGCGAGTGGAGGCATAAGGGGGAAGAATTATGGAAGCTATCGGGAGGATACCTCCTCACAGCATTGAGGCAGAGGTGAGCGTGCTGGGTGCCATGATGCTTGACAGAGAGGCTGTGGTAGAGGCTTCCGAGGTAATAACCAGGGATGACTTTTACAGGGATTCTCATAAGATACTTTTTGATGTAATGATGGAGCTCTTTGAAAAGAATGAGCCCGTGGACTTAGTTACAGTGACCGATGCTTTGAGGAGTAAAAATCTCTTAGAGGTGGTAGGAGGGCTGGACTATGTGGCAGAGCTTCCTATGAATGTCATAAGCACTTCCACAGTCCCGTATTATGCCAAGATGATAAGGGACAAGGCCACCTTGAGGAGGCTCATAGACTCATCCGGCAGGGTGGTTGAGCTGGGGTACAACGGCGGCAGTGTGGATGAGGTGTTGGAGGAGGCAGAGAGGGCCATCTTTATGATATCCGAGAGCAGGACCGCATCCGGTTTTCTGTCTTTGCGGGATATACTGCCTGAGTCTTTAGAGCTGATTGATAAACTGCAGAAAAACAAGGGAAGCATCAGTGGAGTGCCTTCAGGCTACTCAGACCTGGACTCAAGGACATCGGGATTCCAGCCCTCTGACCTTGTGCTGATTGCGGCCAGGCCGTCCATGGGCAAGACTGCCTTTGCCTTAAACATCGCCCATAATGCAGCAGTGAGGCAGAAAAAATCCGTGGCTATCTTCAGTCTTGAGATGTCCAAAGAACAGCTCACAAACAGGCTGATATGTTCGGAAGCGGCTATAGACAGCCAGAAACTCAGGATGGGCATGCTGGAAGATGAGGACTGGCCGAAACTTACCAGAGCAGTGGGAGTGCTATCCCAGGCACCCATATATATTGACGATACACCCAATATAACCATACCGGAGATGAGGGGCAAGCTCAGGAGGCTCAAGATGGAGAAGGGCCTGGACATGGTAATTATCGACTACCTGCAGCTTATGCAGTCGGATAAGAAGGCTGAGAGTAGGCAGCAGGAGGTTTCGAATCTCAGCAGGGAGCTGAAGGGCCTGGCCAGAGAGCTTAATGTACCCATAATCACCCTTTCGCAGCTTTCCAGGGCGCCGGAGGCCCGTTCCGACCACAGGCCGATGCTCTCGGACCTTAGAGAATCCGGAGCCATCGAGCAGGATGCAGACGTGGTCATGTTTCTCTACAGGGAGGACTACTATGAACCTGATACAGACAGAAAGAACATCACGGAGGTCATTCTGGCCAAGCAAAGGAACGGCCCTACCGGGACTATTGAACTGTACTGGCTGCCGCAATATACCAAGTTTGTTGGCTTGGAAAAGGTCAGACAAGAGTGATGCCGATGGTAGAAACAGCTATAATAAAAAAAGTACCTATCTTTTCAATGCTGGATGAGGATACGTTAAGGCAGATAGCCACCATAGTAACTGAAAGGCCGTATAAGAAGAACATGATTATCTTCTTTGAGGGAGAGCCGGGTGAAGCTGTATACTTCGTGGTAAAAGGAAAGGTGAAGATATTTAAGACCAACGCTGACGGCAAGGAACAGATAATTCATATAATGGAGGATGGCGACGTATTTGCGGAGTCTGTCATCTTTACCGGGCTTAATTACCCCGCCAGTGCCGAAGTGCTGGAAGACTCCGTCATAGGTATGCTCCGTTGTTACGATCTGGAAAACCTCATAAAGCAAAATGGCAGCTTAGCCGTGGCGATTATCAACTTTATGGGCAGAAGGCTGCAGTTTGTCAGCGGCCAGATAAAAAACCTGGGATTGAGAGACGCCATGGGCAGGGTCGTAGATGTCATCATAAAGATGGCAGAGAGGGGTAGGGAGACTCCCAATGGGATAATGATAGACTTCAGGCTTCCCCGCCAGGAGTTTGCCAGCATGGCAGGCACCACCAGGGAGACAGCCACCAGGGCCTTGAGCGCTCTGCAGAGGGAAGGCTCCGTATTTCTGGACAGGGATATATTGTATATCAAGGATATGAAAAAATTAAAAAGATGGCTGGATTAGTATCATTTTTCCCCTTTCGGAATAAATTAATTACGGAGGGGGGTTTTATATATGGGGCAGTCGGAAATGAGTAATCCTTTCTTAAAATGTGCGGCTAAGCTTCCGTATCCTGCGGTAAAGGTAGAAAAGCCCAACTATAACTATGGTTTGATATTATTAGATGACCTGGCCTCAGTGGTAAGCGAGACCACTGCTGTAATGCAGTATTTAAACCATCACTATACCATTGAGGACAGGAAGATAAGCGACCTCGAGGAGTGTATAGCCCTGGTAGAGATGCATCACATGGAGATACTCAACGAACTTATTAAGGAGCTTGGGGTTACACCTGTCTATGCCAGCTATTCCGGAAACTGCGGGACATACTGGAATGCTTCCTATGTGTATTATGGGAACGATATAAAGGATAAACTGGCTAAAGATATTGAGGGGGAGAAGGCAGCTATAGCACAGTACAAGAGGCATATGGAGGTCATAAATGATAAATATGTAAGGGAAAACCTGGAAAGAATCATAAAGGATGAGGAGCTTCACATAGAGTTGCTTACAGGGGCCTTGAATTAGGCTCTTTTATTTTAGTATTTTAAAGGGTTTTTCACTAATTAAATTTTACAGTTGGGCATAATTAATAGTAAAATAGTACTCATAAATTGATTTTAGCATACAAAGTAGTATTTTACGAATGATAGCAACATCCATGCAGGGACTTATCATATCAGAATCAATAAATTTATAAAGGAATGGTGCATATGGATACAAGACCAATAGGGATATATGACTCCGGCGTAGGCGGACTTACCGTCTTAAGAGAATGTATGAGGGTCCTTCCTGATGAGGACTATATATACTTTGCAGATACAGGGAGGCTTCCATATGGGGAGAAGAAGAGGGAAGAAATAATCGGCTTCAGCCATGATATAGTCTCATTTTTAAAGGAGAAAAATGTAAAGGCTGTGGTGGTTGCCTGCAATACATCGGCCTCCTGCATAAATCCTATGGACTTTGACATACCAATGGTTGATGTCCTGTCCATGGGGGTGAAAAATGCTGTAAGGGTGACGAGAAACAGGAGGATAGGTGTCCTGGCCACCAGTTTAACTGTTAAAAACCATACCTACAGGGAAAGGATAAAAGCCTACGACAGCAGCATGGAGGTGTATGAGGTGGCAGCCCCTGAGTTTGTTTCTCTGGTTGAGTCAGGGATGGCGAAAAGCAGTGAAGCAAAAGCGGCAGTAAAAAGATATATCTCGGAGTTTAAGGATACAGGTATAGACACCCTTGTCCTGGGGTGTACACATTACCCGTTTTTGCTGGAGCATATAAAGGAGGAGGCGGGCGAAGGGGTAATCATAGTAGACCCTGCACAGGGTACAGCCCATGGGTTAAAGGAAGTCTTAAACGGACTTGAACTTTTAAATGAAAATGACGACTGCGATGTCACATTTTACGCCAGCGGCAGTACAGACAATTTGACTGAGATGGGTAGATACCTTTTGAGACATGATATAACCATAATAAAGCATTATTGGTAAATAATTTAGCAACCGCTTACTAAGCAGGGCATATAACATCCAAAGGCATCCTTAAAGCGAGTTTATGATACTCTTAATGAGAGGCAAATGCAGCCGGGGCATCTGGCATGGACGCCGGATGAGCTTAAGCTTTGGCATGGATGCCGGATGGAGGCTTACCCGGCGGAACGCATACACGAATCGTAGAGTATTAAGATGAGCGATCGGGTGCCGGGATGTTATTGGCATGCCTATAGACTTTTTCTGTGAAATCAATTTATCCCCTATGGAAAATTTTTCGAAACTGGTATAAAATACAGAGAGAAGGGGGATGAGCACATGAAGGGTACAGTGGTATCCACATGGATCAATACCATGAAAAAAATCTTTGACAATGATGTTGTAATAAAGACCATGAAGGAACAGGGATGGGATACCGAAAGGATAATAGGCCCCTTGGATGATATTGACGACAATGCAGCTAAGGAATTGATTGCAGGGGTGGCTAAAAAGGTTGGGAAGACGCCTGAGGTTGTATGGAGGGAAATAGGCAAGAACAATATCAGGACATTCCACAAATGGTTTCCCTCGTATTTTGAGCGGAAGAGCCTCAAGGGTTTTTGATGCTCATGGACGATGTACATAGCCAGCTCACAAGACTCATAAGAGGAGCTAAACCTCCACGTTTGTTTGCTAAAGAATTGGGCCCGGACAGGATAGAGATGAGGTATGTTTCCAAAAGGGGCATGTATGACTATTTTCTCGGCCTATTGGACGGTGCAGCAGAATTTTTTAATGAAAAGCTGGACATAAAGGAGATAGATAAGGGTACAGACTCTGATGGCAATAAGTATATGGTGGTGGATATAAGGTTTTCAAAAATGGTCAATCGTAAGAAAACCTATGGACTAAACAGGGCCCTTACGCTTGGCGTGCTCAAAAGCATACCCATGAGGACGGGATTATATTCAGGAGCCATTACCCTGATTGCAGGCATGCTCATGGGAATGCCGATCAACCAGTATGTGATAATGGGGTGTGCAGCCTTTGCTGTGTCATTTGCAGTTGTATATATTGCCAATCAACCATTGAAGTTGCTCATAGAGGAACTTAAGAAATTAGAAAATTTAGACCTGGAGGAAGATACAACTGTGATTACAGGTGACGCATATGAGAAGGTATTCGACCAATTGAAGATGGCCAGGGAGAATATAAGGAAAGAGGTCGTCTTTATGAAGGGCGGTACCGACGACATGTACAACTTTACAGATAATTTCTCCCGTGTGGCTGACGACATGAGGAGGGTCTCCGAAGAAATTTCCAGGGCAGTAGAGGATGTGGCACAGGGTGCGGTCTCCCAGGCAGAGGATACAACCAGGGCTGTGAATTTGCTGGATGAAAATATAACCAGTCTGAAAGAGGTAACAAATAAGCAGCAGTCCAGCAAGGAAAGGCTGGATACCTCTACAAGAGAGATAGACGGCGCAGCAAATGATGTTGCCGGGGTAAACAATATGCTGGACCAGATAAAGGACAGGTTTTCCAGCATTAATCGTGAATCAGAAGAACTGGCGAAGAAAGCCCAGAGTATCATGGAGATAGAAAATACTATAGAGTCTATAGCCGACCAGACAAACCTTCTATCTCTAAATGCGGCTATAGAGGCTGCCAGGGCAGGAGAGGCAGGGAGAGGCTTCGCCGTGGTTGCTGACGAGATCAGAAAACTGGCGGATGATTCTAAGACTGCTGTTGGTACAATAAATCGAAACCTTGCAGAGTTTGCAGGCAGGGTGAGAGCAATGGCTGCAGAATTTGAGGAAGAGTTTAAAAGCATGGAGGAGAGTACACGGATACTGGGGAATGTCACAACCAATGTCAAGGGATCGGTATCTGATGTAAAGAGGGTTACCGAAGAGGTATCTGCATTGACTGACGAGCTTTCCAGGACAACAGACAAGCTATCTACGGTATTCGAGAGCGTCCAGGCCTTAGCCGCCATAGCTGAGGAAAACTCAGCCACCTCTGAGGAGATAAGCGCCAGCGTGACGGAGTATTCTACCAAGATTTCAGAGCTCATGGATAATATAAATGAGCTTAAGAGCTTTGCTGAATATTTTAGAAGCGAACTTAAAAAATATCAGATGTAGGAGGGCATAATATGGTGGTATTTGCAGGGATAGACCTGGGTGGCACAAATATTGAGGTTGCCCTGGTGGATGGGACAGGGAAGGTCTTGTCCCACAAGACTCATCCCACAGAGGCAGGTCTTGGCTATGAAAGGGTCATAAAGAATATAACCGAGACATTAAATGAGGTAAAGGGAGATAGCTATATTAGTGCCATTGGCCTCTGTTCTCCCGGGCTTCTGGATGTAGAGAGGGGAATTTGTCTTTTCGCCGGGAACCTGGGTTTTAGAAATGTAGAGCTTAAAAAGCCGCTTGAGGATGCCTTTGGCGTGCCTACTTTTATAGAAAATGACGTAAATGCGGCAGCCCTTGGAGAGTGGAGATTTGGCGCCGGCAGAGGCACTGAGAATTTCATACTTGTCATGGTCGGTACCGGGGTTGGTGCCGGGGTTATATGCGACGGTCATCTGCTCCATGGGAAGTCCAATGCCAGTGCAGAGATAGGCCATACAATCGTCGAGAAGGATGGACTTTTCTGCAACTGCGGCGGCAGGGGATGCCTTGAGATGTATGCCTCTGCCACAGGTATAGTGAGGATGATGAGGCAGTATATAGCAAAGGGAAATTATTCATCAGTTATTTCCGATGTACAGGGCGACATGGATAGACTTACGGCGGCACTCATAGCCAGTAAAGCCTCCGAAGGCGACAGCCTATCGAAGCAGGTAATCAATGAGGCCGCAGAATATCTGGGCATAGCTCTGGTTAACTACATAAACACATTCAACCCTGAGATAGTTGCCATAGGCGGGGGTGTAGCCAGGGCCGGCGATATACTGTTAAAGCCTATTGAGGAGTTTATAAGGAAGAGGGCTATGGAGGTGCAGGCCAGGGATGTAAGGATAGTGAGGTCTGCCCTGGGTGAGGATGCCGGTACCGTGGGAGCAGCAGCGGTGGCAATGGAGATGATAAAAATAGCGAAGGTCCTATAAAACCTTCGCTATTTTTGCACCCAGGACTGCATTGTTCTTTACCAGTGCCATGTTTGTCTCAAGGCTTTCGCCGTCGGTGAGTTCTGCAACACGGGCTAAGAGATAAGGGGTCACTTCTTTACCTTTTATCATCTTCTGGTCGGCATCTTTTAATGCCTCGCTTATGGCTTCATTGATTGCTGCTTCGTCCGCCTCGTATTCTGCCGGCACGGGGTTTCCTATGACCATGCCTCCATATAAACCCAATATCCTTTTTGCCTTTATAAATGAGGCTATTTCCTCAGGGGTATCCATCCTGTATGGTGCTTTAAAGCGGCTGTTTCTTGTATAGAAGGCTGGAAATTCATCCTGGCCGAAGGCTATGACAGGTACACCCATGGTTTCTAAGTATTCCAGAGTCTTTTCAATATCCAATATGGCCTTGGCACCGGCACATACCACTGTGACGTTTGTCCGGGCAAGCTCGGTAAGGTCGGCGGATATGTCAAAGCTGTGTTCCGCCCCGTAGTGTACCCCTCCTATGCCGCCTGTCACAAACACCTCTATGCCGGCCATGGATGCCAGTATCATTGTTCCGGCAACTGTCGTAGCACCGTTTAGTCTTTTAGACACCACGTAGGGGATATCACGCCTGCTGCACTTTATTACGTCTTTGGCCTGGCCGAGGTACTCTATCTCATCGGCAGAAAGGCCAACCTTGAGCTTGCCGTTTATTATCGCACATGTGGCAGGGATAGCCCCCTCATCCCTTATAACCTTCTCAACGCCAAGGGCTGTCTCAACGTTTTGGGGATAGGGCATCCCATGGGATATTATAGTGGACTCCAGTGCTACTACCGGCTTTTTGCTCTTTAAAGACTCAACTACCTCTTCGCTTACAGAAAGAAACTCATTCATTTCTAATGCCTCCAATTATTTTCTCGATATATGATGAGCTTATCATGGGCGATACTGTAAGGCTGCTGGAGACAGCAGCGGCAGCGCAGGCCAGGCCGCATCTTGCCGACCTCTTGATGTCATATCCGCTGTATATCCCGTATACCATTCCGGCAAACAGTGCGTCGCCTGCGCCGGTGGTATCGACAACATTGGACCTTATGCTCTCCATGAATTCATCCTCTCCATCATGGTATATGTATATACCTCTATGCCCAAGGGTTATAACCACTATCTCCACTCCCTGCCCGGAAAGGGACCGTCCTACCCTTTTTATATCATCGTCACTTCTGATTTCGAAACCCGAGAGAACCTCAGCCTCTTCCACATTGGGAGTAATGAGATAAATACCATCAAGCTGGCCCTTTAAATATGCGGCCTTAGGCACAGAGACAGGCTCCACGCAGAAGGGCACCCCCTTAAGCAGGGCCTGAGACTTCAGATATACTAAGGTATCAACGGGGATATTTGTATCGGCTGCAATCACCGATGCTCCCTCAAGGGCCTTTATCTTCGACCTTATGAACTCAGGCGTCATCTCCTTGAAGATTTCCATATCAGAAAGAGCCAGGGCCATGTCTCCGTTCGGGGCTTCAATGGCGATGTAGGTACCAGAGGTCCTGTGAGATATGCTGTCACAGCCCGAGATATCTATCCCGGCCTTCTCAGCCTCCTTGAGCAGCATATTGCCGTACATGTCATCACCCACGAGGGTAATAAGCCTGGTCTTTACCCCGAGTCTGACCAGGTTTTCAGCAATATTTCTGCCCACGCCGCCTGGTGAAAAACTTATCTTGCCAGGATTTGACGTCGCGGATATTATATCTGTGAAAGATACACCCTTGATGTCAAAATTTGCTCCGCCTACCACTACCACCGACGGCTCTTCATTAACAATATATCCTCGCTTTAGTATTCCCTTCTTCATCAAGCTGGATATGTGAGTAGCTACGGCAGACCTTGTGATGCCGAGAATACTTGCTATCTCCTCCTGAGATGCAGTGGGACTATTGATAATTTCGTTTAAGACCCTTCTTTCTGCCTCTGTTATCATCATATCACCAACTTTTGTTTACATTTGGCATTATGTCTATTATATCATGCATGACGGTAAATAACAATATCGATTCTAAGACTCATTGATTTTTTGATTACACTGTCCGCGGATGACATACAACATCAGAGGTGTGTGTAGTATGAGAAGTCAATTACCCCTGGGGTCTGGAAACCGATAATGGATCTTAACTGTTTAATCAGGTTCATCATCAGATCCTTAATCGGCCTGCCCTTCTCGTCAAACTCACGTATTAGCCTGTATTCAGTCTCTGGCTTTTTCTCTTTTTTGCCCATCCACTCACCGTAAGGACCTTACGCATTTCACTAGGAGAATTTAGTATTACCTCTGCACATTCAGCAAGAAAACTAATTCCCTCCCTTTTCCGTCTCCCTCTGTCAATTAGTGGTAGTCTATTTGCGAATGATAGCAATATCCATGCACCTGATCGCTTCTCTTGATACTCTAATAATTTGTGGCTGCATTTCGCAGGGTACGCCTCCATTCGGCATCCATGCCTCAGGTCGGCTCATCCGGCGTCCATGCCGGATGTCCTGCCTCGCTTGTTTCGAGGCTAAGAGCGGCTAAGCCTCACTTTAACCGTCCATGCTTATTTTAAGCACAACCAATAATGAAAATAGGCTGATGCGTTGTAAATCTTACCATGAGTAGTCTATTTTCGTGTTAAGGTGCCTTCGGCCTTTACATGCCGACTCTGCCTGCTTTGTGCAGCAGCATCATTATTTATATCTCTACAAATACAAATTCTACAGGCAGATAGGTGGACGCCGGAGGTATCCACCGTATGGTCATCTCTTCCCCTGCCTTTATCTCATCTATATACACTCCCTGCGTGAAGGGCCTTATGGGGCTCTTGGGCGCCATGAACCTGCCTGACCTGCTGGTCCATATGGGTCCCTGGTAGCTGCCACCCTGTGCAAGGAGCATTATCCTCATATTTCTCTCTGCTTTTACATGTATCTCATACTCCAGGCCGTAGTTTCCATTGAGCTTTGCGTCCTTATCCAGCACCTCGTCTTTACCCTCAAGGGTTGGGTCCAGTGTGCCGTCAGCTAATGTGAGGGCCTGCATCCTGTCCACATTTATGTTTATAATCCTTCTGGTGCCTACAAATGTTCCTCTATCATGGATGTCTGGCTCTAAATAGGGCAGTTCGTCAAGCTTTTCCTCAGGGTCGTCTATGCCGCCGTATTTTTCACCCAGTGCCACAAAATATATCTCAACCTCATCGTCTGTTTCTATGTCATATACTCCGTGTATCAGGTTGTTATAGGTGACGGGGGTATAGAAATGGGTGGGTGAGATCAGCTTTGTTTCTCCCGGGTTTAAGTCCATGGTCACATTCAGGTTTTCACCGTTTAACAGGTCGTAAGTTACCTCGGCTCCTATCTGAAGCCATCTCCAGGACTCATATCCAAGCTCGGTTCCGCCCAGGGTTGCCCTCTTTATCGAGACGGATACCTCATCCTTTCCAGTGTTTTTTACAAACACACCATATCTTAAGTTATCCGGGTAGGTTTCATTGTAAAGTATTTGATTGACGCAGTAATAGTATAGCCTGGCCTTTCCATTAACGGTTGTCATGTACTGTATGCCGGGCTTTTTAATATATTCAGGTGAGTCTGAGAATACAAGCATATCCTGATTGTCTATGGGTGATGTCTCCATCTGCGGTATGCGGTTTCCCACAAGGCCGGTGGTATCTATGACCTGGCCTGGCCTTGCATTTAAGACCTGCATCTTTATATTCTGGCTGTAGCCGAAGTCCTCCGCATAAGACTTTTCTCTGTCGCTCAACGATGGTATATAGGCTGTGGGGCTTTCACCGGAATACATATTGTTCCCATCTATGGCTTTCACGAAATACCTGGGGCCTTCATCGATATTGGGCACCTCATCCACATATTGAGTATCCAGGGTAAAATTGAGGAGTTCTTCTCTGTTATTTATAACCCTGTAGACAGCATATTTTTTGGCATCCTTCGACGGCGTCCATTTGAGGCTCACCGTATTTTTGTCAATACCTGTTATATATAGGTTTTCAGGTGGAGCCGGGCCGTTTTCGGGATGGTAGAACCTATAGAAAAGTGTAGCTGTCTCGGCACGGGTAAGTGTATCCTGCGGGTGGAAGCTGCCGTCGGGATATCCTCCTGCAATGCCAAGGACCTTAGCGGCATAGATAAATCCTCTGGCCCACTGGGATATCTTTTTGTCATCGGTATAACCGGTATCTTTAGTGCTGCCTTCGTTTATTACATCTGATGCCGATGTAGTAGCCACAAGGGCTGTTATGGCCTGCTCCCGGGTAAGAGGCTTATCCGGGCCGAAGGTGTCCTTTGAAAGACCGCTCATAAAACCGGCTGCTACCACGGCATCTATGCCAGACTTCCCCCAGTAGTCCTGGGGTACATCCATAAAGGCAGCAGGGCTTTCATGAGTCTCCAGCCTGTAGACCCTGGCCATGATAGTGGCAAATTCTCCCCTGGTAACCTTATCGTCCGGCCCGAAAAGCCCGTTACCACGGCCTCCCAGTATGCCCCTGTTTGTAAGGTCAGTTATGGCTTCTCTTGCCCATGAGCTTTCTATATCAGCATAGGGGTAAAGCCCCTGGGCCATAACTATACCGGTGTTTAATAATAACGTGAGTATTACTATAGCTATAATTAATTGCTTTTTCATTAGCATCCTCCTTATCAAGGAGGATTATAACATTTTAATATTACAGTAATATTACAAATTGGCTACAAAATGGTTAACAAAATATCATATAACAGCTTGTAGGTCTCTTTATGGGTTATTGGTTCATCCATTTCGGTTATATTAACCTGATCGGGTTTTAAATATTTCAGGGTCAGGGTTTTTATATCATTAATCCGCAGCGGTCTGTCATTTTTAATATTTGTAATCCATTTGTAATCCTTTATATGGTCGCTCAATATCTGGTTTAATATACTCACAAACTCATTGTAATTGATTATCTCGTCCAACCTGTAGTTGTTGGAATAGCCGGGATGGATGTATCCATACCTTCGGAGTTCCTTTATATACGGATAATATGGAGAGCTAACAATATCCGGGGTTGTATTATATTCCTTTATATATGCACCTTGATTTTTTAGTTTTTCCTGGAGTTGTTCTATGGCTTTTATATCGTAGGCCATCTCGCGGAAAGTCATGTTTTTGTCTATGGATATCTTAGCGGCTGCACCGGCGGCCTGGCCTTCCCCCATGCCCACCGGCACTACCCTGGCAGAACCGGCGGCAAGGGAATCATAGGATGCGCTCCTGCCGACCACAAGGAGGTTATCTATCTTTTTAGGCACCAGGCATCTGAAAGGTATAGCATATACAGCGGGCTTGCCCATAACAAGGCCGTAGCTGTCCGGCCCGAAGGACTGTATATCCACCGGGTAGCTTCCCAGTACAACGGCATCTTTGAAGTATCTGTTTTCCAGTACGTCATCCAAGGTGAGTCTGTATTCACCTATGATATGCCTTGACTCTCTTACATAAAGGTCGTCCATAACCCCGGCCAGTGAGGCATTTTCAAGGCCGGGGAGTTCATTCATGTACTCTATTATGTCAGGCAGCTCTTTTAATGCCTTTTCTATAGCTGCCCTTCTTGAGTCTGCATCCAGGACGTCCACTCCGTATATAAGGAGGGAGTTTACCAGTACAGTACCGTCATCCTGCCTTCCCATGTTGAGCCCCCTTACCCTGATGTCAGGGTCTTTGGGTTTGTATCTGTACATCTCGGAGTATCCCCAGGCCGAGCGGTTGTTGGCTCCGGTATTCTTGCTGGGGTCCGTGTTGAGATATTTTTTTACGCCATTCCAGTCCACGCCGCTCAGTTTAAACACCAGCGTCGGTGCCATGGCCCTATCAGGGTGGCCTATGTCCTCCTGGCCGTAAGTATATGGCACGCCGGAGGCTGCAGCTATGTCGGCATCCTCGGTGGCATCAATAAACCTCTGGGCATTGTAGACAATGCCGTTGATAGTTATGCCGGTCAATCTGTTGTCTTCAATTACCGGCTGACCTATATCAGCGTTTAAAAGCAGTTTTACTCTTGCCTTTGCCAGCATTTCATTAAATACATTTTCTGCCTTTTTTATATCAAAGGAATCACCGCCGATGGCCCTATAAAATTCATCGAAAATGCCACGGGTTAAGAGCTCTTTATCCGGTCCGTAGTTCATATCAATGGTATTGAGTCCTGCCCTGGTGTAAAGGCCGCCCACCTTATCATGACTATCTACCAGAAGGGTTTTAAGTTTATTTCTGGAAGCAGATATACTGGCGGCGATCCCCTCTGGAGTAGCGCCTATGACAATAACGTCAAAATCAGTGCTTTTATTACTAAAATTACATCCTGTTACCAATAATAATAGTGTAAGAAAGATGAGAATAAACCTTTGCATAGTATAAACCTCCAAAAATTAATACGCATAAAGTCATTATACCATAGATGATTTTGGAGTAGTCAATATCAGCATGCCAGCAACATCATGCACCTGACACTCATCCTGATACATATCAAGGTCAAGGGACACTCCTTTACTTTGATGATGGGCTGCATTGATGAGAAATATCCCTATTCCACTCGTGTCTATGTTGGCCGTAATTATGATTTAACGAACTTTTAACATAAAACATTAAAAAATATTCGGATTGGGTATTGATTTATTCCTCTCGTTTTGATAATATACACAAGGGATTAAACCCGACCGTGAGGAGGGAACATTATGGATTATGATGTTATAATTGTTGGAGCCGGGCCGGCTGGTATTTTTGCTTCTTACGAACTTATGCAGAACAGGCCCGGCCTTAAGGTGTTGCTTCTGGAAAAAGGAAGGAGTATAGAAGGCAGGAACTGCCCTATAGGCCGGGGGACAAGCTGCAGCGACTGCAGCCCATGTTCTATTACCAGCGGCTTTGGAGGGGCCGGTGCATTCAGTGATGGGAAGCTGACCCTGACCTCTGAGTTTGGCGGGGTGCTGGATGAATACATCGGAAAGAATGAGGTAGTAAACCTGATACGTTATATAGATGAGGTGTATGTGAGGTTTGGAGGTACCACCGAGGTACACGGCAGAGACGAGGAAAAGGTAAAGGAGCTCAGCAAAAAGGCTGCAGCGGCTGACCTTAAATTTATCCCTGCTGAGATAAAGCATCTGGGGACGGAAAAGTGTTATGAGATATTGAAGAACATGCAGTCCTATCTGAAGGAGAGGGTGGATCTTAAGACCAGCTGCAGCGTAAAGGATATACTGGTAAATGAGGGAAAGGTTACAGGGGTCTCCACAGATCAAGGAGACTTTTACGGTAAATTTGTCATGGTTGCTCCGGGCAGGAATGGGGCAGGCTGGTTCAGGGAACAATGTGAGAAGCTGGAACTAAATACACGCAACAATGCGGTGGATATCGGGGTAAGGGTAGAGGTGCCCGCAGAGATATTGGAGGATATCACCGATGCTGTATATGAGTCAAAACTCGTATACTATACAAAGTCTTTCGACGACAGAGTGAGGACATTCTGCATGAACCCGTACGGTGAGGTTGTTGAGGAGAATGTGGATGGCCTGAAGACTGTAAATGGACACAGCTATAAGGACAAGAGGACTGCCAACACCAACTTTGCCCTGCTTGTCTCCAAGGAGTTTACAGAGCCATTCCATGAGCCGATAGATTACGGCAAGTATATAGCAAGGCTTGCCAACATGCTGGGTGAAGGGGTTATAGTGCAGAGGCTGGGTGACCTCTTAGACGGCAGAAGGTCTACACCTGAGAGGATAAAGAGGGGTCTTCTGGAACCCACATTAAAGGCAGCGGTGCCCGGTGACCTGAGCCTGGTACTTCCATACAGGCATCTTACAGACATCATAGAGATGCTGCAGGCCATGGATAAGATTGCTCCGGGGATTTATTCCAAGCATACCCTGCTTTATGGTGTAGAGGTTAAGTTCTACTCATCCAGGGTAAACCTGACTGAAGGACTTGAGACCGAAATAGAAAACCTGTATGCGGCAGGGGACGGTGCCGGCGTGAGCAGGGGCCTGGCCCAGGCATCAGCCTCCGGCGTCCTGGTGGCAAGACAGATACTTGGAAAGGTGGGAAACTGAATGAGCGTAAGATGTATTATAGGTGCCCAGTGGGGCGATGAGGGAAAAGGAAAGATAACTGACTATCTGGCTGAGAGGTCTGAAGTGGTGGCCAGGTATCAGGGCGGCAGCAACGCAGGGCACACTGTGGATAAAGACGGTGAGGTTTTTAAGCTGCACCTTGTGCCCTCAGGGATACTTTATGAGGGCTGCATGAACATAATAGGCAACGGTGTGGTGGTGGACCCTCCCGAGCTTTTAAAGGAGATAGATGGGCTCAAGGCAAAGGGCCTGGCCGTTGAAAATCTCAGGGTTTCAGACAGGGCACAGGTGGTAATGCCTTACCACAGGATACTGGATATGCTGATAGAGGGAAACCATAAGGGCAGCGAGATAGGCACAACCTTAAGGGGCATTGGTCCGGCATACACCGACAAGGCTGCCAGGTGCGGCGTGCGCATGAGCGAACTTGTCAATGAGGATGTCTTTAGGGCAAGGACAGAGGCAATCCTCAAGGAAAAGAATGAGATTATAAAAAAGGTCTATAATGGAGATAAGGTAAGCAGCTCATTTATTGAGGAATACATCGAATACGGCAGGAGGTTAAAACCCTATGTGGTCGACGCATCAGCCCTTCTGTATGAGTATATCAGGGAAGGCAAGGATGTGCTCTTAGAGGGGGCACAGGGTACGTTATTGGACATAGACCACGGGACATATCCATATGTCACCTCATCCAATCCAACAGCAGGTGGTGCCTGCACCGGTCTCGGCATAGGGCCTACCCTCATCGATGAGGTGATAGGTGTGGCTAAGGCATATACCACAAGGGTTGGCAAGGGGCCCTTCCCTACAGAGATAAAGAGCGAGGTGGGCAGCTACATCAGGGACAGGGGATATGAATACGGCACCACCACAGGCAGGCCCAGAAGGGTTGGATGGCTGGATTTAGTTATCCTGAGGTATGCTGTCAGGATAAACGGGCTTACATCCATAGCCATCACCAAACTGGATACCCTGGACGGCCTGGAGGGCATAAATGTCTGCACAGCCTACGACGTCGACGGAGAGGCAATATATGATTTTCCTGCAGACTTAGATGTCCTGGAGAAAGTAAAACCGGAATACCATGCCATGAGTGGATGGGATATAGACATCTCCGGGGCGAGGAGATTTGACGAGCTTCCAAAAGAGGCAAGGGAATATATAGAGTTTATTGAGGACAATGCCGGCGTGCCTGTGAGCATCATATCGGTAGGGCCGGAGAGACATCAGACGATAATAAGATAAGCGATGTTTAATCTAATGCAAAATTTCAGGTATGGCATATAACATCATCAGTTATTAAAATGGGGAGCTAATGCTCCCCATTTTAATCGTAGTATCCCTTCTGCGACCTTACCATGAAGTAGTAAAATAAAAGCAGCAGAGGTGGGGTTACCCACTGCGTCAGCGTGAAAAGACCTATCCCCCATGTCTCATTTACGTATTTTACTATAAAGAGTGGATTTTCCCTCACTGTCTCCTCAAACAGTGCCCTCAAGATCTGGTGATAAAAAAGGAAAGACCAGAATTGATATCCGCTGGGCGGGTTTTTCCTTTGTACATAAAAGTACCTGATAAGCAGTATTGCACCTATGGCAGAACCAACAAGCTGGGCCGGCCACCGGCCGAATGAGAAGGCCGTCATCCTGCCCAGTACCTCGCCATTGAATATGTTTCCTATCCTGACAATTATGTATCCTATGGAGAGCCCAGGTATTACTAAATCTGCCAGCATAAAGAGGTTGAGCTTTTTCCTCCTTGTATACCACCAGCCTGCAAGGAAGCCCCCAAGAAGACTGCCGTGCCAGGCCAGGCCGCCCTCATAAATCTTCAACACCTGTATGGGGTCGTGAATAAACCAGCCGGGGTAGTTGGTGAGTACGAACATCAGCCTTGCACCAATCACGCCGAAGATTACCACCAGCAGGACAGTATTGTAGAGGTCATCCTCATCGACACCCCTTTTCTTTCCCTCCCTGAAGAAATAGATCATACCCAGGAGTATGGATATGGCCATGAAAATACCATACCAGCGTACCTGTATCGGCCCTATGCTGAAGGCCACCGGATTCAGGTTTAAGTACATAATTGTTTCTCCTTTCTATGTGGTCTCAACTCATTATACTACAATTTATATTGCCAACAAAAGGTTCTAATATTCGCTGCATCTAATAGTAATATAATAGATGTGAAAGGGGGTTATATGTATTGAAGAAATATAGGACCTGCATACTGCTGGCCTTAGTTGTTGTCATAGCTCTGGGAGGGTATTTGTACCTCACCGCAAAGAACATAACAAGCTATATTATAGATGCACAGCTTGATACACATGTGATGGCACTTACAGGGAGAGAAACAGTGAAATATGTAAATACCGAGGATGTACCTTTAAAAGAGATATACTTCCATCTGTACCCCAACGCATTCAAGGATGAAACTATCGCACCGTTTCCGCCTGAGGAGATGGGCCGGGCATATCCTGACGGCTTCTCGCCCGGGTACATAGATATACTGAGCGTGAAGGTCGGAGAGGAGGATATCCAGTTTGATGTGGATAATACCATCATGAAAGTGACACTCCCTCATGAACTTACCCCAGGGAAGACCGCCGACATAACTATCAACTTTGTAGTAAAGCTGCCGCCCAGCGACGGCAGGTTTGGCTACGGTAAATACACAGTGAGGCTGGCCAACTGGTATCCTGTTGTCAGCGTATATGACAGCGACGGCTGGAATTTGGACCCCTATTATGCCATAGGGGACCCGTTCTATAGCGATGTGGCCAACTATACCGTAAGACTGGTGGCCCCGGCAGAATATATCATGGCATCCACAGGTACCGCCAGAGGTGAAGAAAACCAGGGAAACAGGCTCTGGTTCATCAAGGCAAACAATGTGAGGGATATGGCTATTGTCCTTTCAGACAGGTTCAAGGTAAAGAGCGGAGAATATAAAGGGATAAAGGTAAACTCCTTTTATTTTGGCGATGACAAAATAGGTGAAAGGTCACTGAAGTATGCTGCAGATGCGGTGAAATATTTCAGTGAGACATTCGGCAAGTATCCATACAGCGAATATGATGTTGTGGCAGCAGACTTCTATATAGGAGGCATGGAATATCCACAGCTTGTAATGATAGACAGGTCGCTTTACAACAAAAATAATATATTTGTCCTGGAAGAGGTAATAGCCCATGAGACTGCCCACCAGTGGTGGTATGGAGCAGTGGGAAACGATGAGGTGGAAGAGCCGTGGCTGGATGAAGCCCTGACTGAATTTTCCACTGTCATGTATTTTGAAAATTATTACGGCAATGAGGTAGCGGAAAGGTTCTGGAAAGCATACGACGGGTTTGTAAAGAAATATGCGGACAGCCCAAGGAGCATAACGGACCCTGTAAATGAGTTTAAAGACGGGGATGAGTACGGGGCAGTAGTCTACGAAAAAGGGGCTCTCAGCCTGAAGAGGATAAGGGATGAAATCGGTAAAGAGGCTTTTATAAAAGGGCTGAGGGAGTACTATAAAACATACAAATTTAAAAACGCCACCGTGGAAGACCTGATAAAGGCCCTCAGCAAGGCGGCGGATAAAGATATGAGTACCTACTTTAAAAAAGGGATAGGCATACTAAATAACCTTAACCTTTTTCAGCCTGATGTCATCGCCATAAAAGGCATATATCCTGAAATTGCCAAATATCCTGGAACAAATCCTTTCAGGATATGTATTCATGAGCTCCTCTAAATTAAAGTTGGTCGATATGAGCATCTTCTTGCCTGACAGCAGCCTGGTATTAATGATGTTGAATATCACCTGTTCACTGTAGGCAGTTGCGGATTCCGTACCAAGGTCGTCCAGTATGAGGAAGTCGCACTCATTGATGAGTTCGGCCTCCTCATTGGCTTCGCCAAGGGCTGTTTTTCTGAGGATTTCTATCAAATTGGGCACGGTCTGGTAAATTACAGTATGTCCCTTATCTATCAGGTCTTTGGCGATGCAGTGCGACAGGAATGTCTTTCCCAGCCCCGAGTTGCCGTAAAAAAACAGGCTTTCATTAACATCAGGGAAATTATTTGAAAACTTTATGCACTCTAAGTAAATATTTTCCATGTTTTTCCTTGGCGACCTGGGATAATCCCCAAAAGGAAGGTCTGAATAAAGGCTCAGGTCAAAGTTCTCAAAGTTTTCATATTTTAAGATGTTTTTCAGATGAGAAAGGTCATACAGGGCACCAATAAGATTTTGCTTCAGGCAGTGGCACATGGATCCATTTATGTAGCCTGTGTCCTGGCAGTCCTCACACTCATAATGAATGCGCAGATAGTCCAGAGGAAGTCCCTGGGATTTCAGGATGGCTTCCTTTTCCTGCTTTAAACGCATCAGCACAGTCTTTAGCTCATCCAGTATATCATCGCATTTTTCCGGCAGATGAAATGCCTCATTTATTTTTTCCAAGCCTATGGAGGATATCTCCTCATCGATTTCCCTTATGCGCGGTAATTTTTTATATATGTTCTCTTTTCGGGATAAAAACTCCTTGAAGGCTTTATCACGCTTCTTTTCGTATTGCGTGAGTATTTTGGCCAATGGACTATTCACCGGAGCTGCTCCTTTCTAATAGCCGTTTTTCCAGTTCTTTTATGTCATAGCTTCTCTGATTGTAGCTGTTGAAATAATGCTTTGGGGCAACAAAACCGGCAGCCTTTTTGGGCTTTGATAGTGAAGAACCCTGATTTTTGTTGGCAATCACCTTGTTGATGTAATTGAAGTTGGGCTTGTTAATATTCATAATGCAGATATTGCAGGCTTCCAAAATTTCATCTTCACTGGCATTAAGCTCGTCCATCCATTGATTTATCATATTCTTGTGGGCCTCTGCAATTTCCTCGGGATTTAAGCCCAAGGATTGGTAGACCTTTCTGTATATATTCCAGCGTTTTTCCTCATTCTTAAGGTGATTTTCTACGTCGTATCCGTTCCTTATACCTGCATCATACCATCCCTGAGCTACCCTGGACATATAGTTCAGATTGGCCTTCTTTTTTTGCAGGCAGTACTCAATTAGGAGTATCAGGACCTCCAGAGAGAAATTATATTTATCAAGCCAATCCAGAAAGGTCTCCATCTCTCTGGGAGATAAGGGACGCCCAAGCTGATTTTCTATGTATTCAAACATCGATTCTATCTCTGAATCCGCATATTTATTTTCATTTTTCTGTGTATAATTTATGGATTCCGGGGAAACATATATAATGCTGTTGATGCTTCCATTGCTGGATTTATATTGAATTAATCCCTGAGATACCCAGTAATCCATGGCCTTATTAAAGGTCTCAATATCCATGTTGAGCATCCTGGCCATATCACGGATGTCCATTTTAATACCTTGGTAAAGGAGATAGAGGCCAAGTATATACACTTTAATATAGTCACCGGGTGCATCGGGCAGATATTTAGTTATGAAGGCATTGGAAATGGGTGTGCTGCCGATACCACTTTCATCAAAACGAAACTCCAACATGTTCATCCCCCTCTGAAATATTATACCATATAGTTATATATCCGGCTTAATATATTTTTATATATTTATAAATGACATATAATGTAAGTCTATAATTTTATATAGAAGAAAAATCAGTAAGTTAATTATAATAATAGGCGATTAATTTTTAATAAAGCCTTTTCATAACCGCCATATTATATTATAATTATGAGTTGTAGGTCGGGAAAAAACGGAAGAAAGGGGTTGGGTATGGGAACGGGGGGAAGTTTAGTAAAAGGAATAACAAAAGATAAAAAGTTAATATCCATTGTTTTAGCCTTGCTGACTTTTTTATTTTTTTTGTATTACTTTTCTGGCTTTGCATATGCGGTCGTCGTCGATGGGGAGACGATTGGATATGTAAAGCAGGAAGAGGAGGCCCATGAGGCCATTGCTGAGGCGGCAGAGTATATAAAATCTACTTATGGGTTGGATGCATCAGTTGCAAACCAGGTGGAATACATGAGGGCCAGGCCGCCAAAGGGCAGGGTACTGGATAAAGACCAGATTAAAGCTGCTTTTTTAAACAGTCTGGACTTTAAGGTTTCTGCCGCTTCCATATACATAGACGGCAAAAAAATAGCGATATTGAAAGACAGGACTATAGCCGAGAAGATTTTAAATGACATAAAGTCAAAACTCTCAGGTGGTAGTGAAAATGCCTCTTTCAAAGAGAAGGTAGAGATTAAAGATGAAAATGTATCATTGGGAGAGGTTACTGATGAAGAAAAGGCATTGGATATGTTGTTAAAGAGCGACCAGATGACCACCTATACGGTAAAGAAGGGAGATACTCTCTGGGATATAGCGTCGGCCAACGGGACTTCAGCCGATAAATTGATGGCATTAAACCCCAATATCAAGGAAAAGGCTATGCAGCCTGGCGACACTATAGTACTGGATAAGCCAAAACCCCTTGTCACGGTGGTTACCAAAGAGGTAGCGGAGTATGAAATGCCTATACCCTTTGAGATAGAGAACATCCAGGATAATACTCTGCCAATAAGGGTCACCAGGGTAAAGCAGCAGGGGGTAGAGGGAAGCAAGCAGGTAAAGGCTGAGATAATTAAAGAAAATGGTGTAGAAGTCGCAAGAAACATCCTTGAGGAAAAGGTCATCTCCCAGCCTGTCAAAAGGGTCGTAAGGATTGGCACCAACAGGACACTGGCATCAGGTGTTTTTTCCTATCCTGTAGCAGGAGTACTGACCTCCAGGTTTGGACAAAGGTGGGGTAGAGAACATACAGGTGTAGACCTGGCAGTACCAATCGGCACTGAGGTTAGGGCATCGGATGGCGGCAAGGTGATATTTACAGGTCGGTCCGGCGGCTACGGCATACTGGTCAAAATAGACCACGGCAATGGATATGTCACATATTACGGACACCTGAGCAAGATACTGGTGGATAAGGGTGACAGGGTTGCCAAGGGCGATGTGATAGCCCTGTCTGGCAATACCGGGAATACCACAGGGCCTCATCTGCACTTTGAGGTGAGGAAGAACGGAGTGCCTCAGAACCCCTTGAATTATTTGAACAAATAACAATTTGGATTTCAGTGTAAGAACCATGTCGAGAATGTTGCTATCATTAATGAAACATCTTCTTGCACCTAAATAACAATTTGGATTTCACTTCTATTAGACATTGCTCCCTAATATCTATATAATGAAATGCAGATAAGGGGGGCTTTTCTTATGAAAAGACTTTTATCAATAGTGCTCTCGCTGACTGCACTATTTTTTTTGATTGAGGCAGGCTTGCCGAGGATAATAGTCACTTTTTATCCGGTTTATAAGGAGATAGCCTCGAATTATATGGTTGAAAGTCTTGATGATTATAATATATACAGTACTGCTCATTTAATGATCTGGATACTTATCTGGCATACAGGCGGTCCTTAGAGATTGTAAAGGGCATATCTGATAAAAAGGGCTTTGACTCTGTTTTAGAGATGATGAAATATCTCGGAAATGGCAGTGATTTTGCTTCTGCATTGAATTCGGTAGGACTGGATATAAATTCTCTTAATGGCTTTTAGCAGGAATTATTGTTTTTGTGTAGAATTATATATCGGGGTGATATATGTATGGATGCGAAGATACTGGTAGTAGATGATGAGAAGCCCATAGTGGACATATTGAAGTATAATCTGGAAAAAGAGGGGTATAAGGTACTCATGGCCTATGACGGGGAGGAGGCCATAAGGCTGGCTACCACGCAAGAACCTGACCTTATACTCTTGGATATCATGCTTCCAAAGATCGACGGTTTTTCTGTATGCAAGACATTGCGACAGAAGCTCAACATCCCGATAGTGATGGTGACTGCCAAAGAAGAAGAAGTAGATAAGGTCCTCGGTTTGGAGCTGGGTGCTGATGATTATGTGGTAAAACCATTCAGCATGAGGGAACTATCGGCCAGGATAAAGGCCAATTTGAGAAGGGTGCAGATGAGTGGAGACCCTGACGGCAAGACC
Source organism: Thermoanaerobacteraceae bacterium (assembly GCA_030016635.1). Lineage (GTDB taxonomy): Bacteria > Bacillota > Thermoanaerobacteria > Thermoanaerobacterales > UBA4877 > JASEJQ01. Next base: position 75,730 of record JASEJQ010000001.1, read on the forward strand.
ATAACCTATGGTGATCTGGCGATAGACCTTGACAAATACGTGGTTAAGAAAAAGGGCAAACAGATAGACCTGACATCCAGAGAGTTTGACCTCTTAAAGTTTCTGGCAATCAATAAGGGCCAGGTCTTTTCCAGGGACACCCTCCTGGAAAAGGTATGGGGATATGAATATTACGGTGATATGAGGACAGTGGATGTCACCATAAGGAGACTCAGAGAGAAGATAGAGGAAGACCCCAGCAGTCCGAGATACATATGTACTAAAAGAGGTGTTGGATATTACTTCGGTGAAGAGTAGGGGATATATAAGCATTCAGTGGAAGATAGTTACCATATATATGCTCCTTATACTGGTGGCCATGGAGATAACAGGGTATTATATCCTCAGGTCTTTTGAAAGATATGAGAAGGATAAACTGCTGTCGCAGCTTCAGTCTCAGGCTGCCAATCTTTCATGGACTTTCAGGGATAATCTTAAAAATGCAGATATCAATGATGTGGGTGATATATACATTTACCAGGGGTCCGAGCTTAAGAGCATATACATACTGGACAGGAATGGTACTGTGATTACCGGTACTGATGATGGCGTGAACAAGATTTTAACCCCTGCGGTTTTGTCTGCCTTTAAAGGTTCTGCCAGTTCTGAGGAAAATCAGGATACGGTGACAGGGGAGACTATTTTGAGCCTGGCCTGGCCGATAAAAAACCCTGATGGGATTGTAGAGGGTTCGGTCTACCTCACAGCATCCACCAGCGGCATAAACTCTACACTGAATGATGTCAGAGCAATACTTTTGGGGGCTACGGCTATGGCTATGGGCATAACGGCAATACTGGGCTTTCTCCTTTCCAGGACCATAGCGGACCCCATAAAGGATGTCACTAACAAGGTAGAGAGCATAGCAGCAGGCAACTTTAATGATAGGGTCGCCGTCAGGTCTAATGATGAGATAGGCAAGCTGGGTGACATGTTCAACTACATGAGCGACAGGATAGTAGACATGCTGGATGAGATTGCCAGCGACAAGAGCAGGGATGAGGCCATATTGAAGTATATGAGTGATGGTGTGGCGGCCATTAAGAGGGACGGCACCATACTGGTTGTCAATATAGCTGCCAGGCAGTTTTTAGACAGGGATATACATGAGGGAGATAATTTCTTTGATATTATAGACGAGTACGACGGTCAGGCCGTGGCTGATGCCTTTGAGGGTGGAGGCACCCATGAGGTGATATTGAATACGGGTAAATTTATCCTAAACATACACACGGCGGCCTTCAAAAATGAAAAAGGTGAGACAGATGGGTATGTGGTGGTGATGCATGACATCACCGAGCAGCAGAAGCTGGACAACATGAGGAAGGAGTTTGTGGCCAATGTCTCCCATGAGCTCAAGACGCCGATTACCACTATCAAAAGTTATGCAGAGACCTTAGCCGACTGTGCATTAGAGGATAAAGAGGTCTCATTGAAGTTCCTCGAGGTGATAAATAAAGAGGCTGACAGGATGAACAGACTGGTGAGAGACCTTTTGCAGCTTTCGAGAATTGACTATAATCAGGAGAAGTGGTTTATAGAGGATACCAGCCTGTCTGAACTTGTGAAAAACAGTGTGGATAAGATACGGGTACTGGCAGAGGACAAATCCCAGAAGCTTGTCTTTGACATCAATGAAAATGCTTATACCAGGGTTGACAGGGATAGGATGGACCAGGTGCTTTTAAATATATTGAGCAATGCCATAAAATATACCCCTGAAGGTGGCAGGATAGGGGTTGGGGTTTCTAAAGAGGGAGAATGGGCTGTAATATCAGTAAAGGACAACGGCATCGGGATACCTAAAGAAGACCTGCCCCATGTCTTTGAGAGGTTTTACAGGGTGGATAAGGCCAGGTCCAGAGAGATGGGAGGGACCGGCCTTGGCCTTTCCATAGCCAAGGAGATTGTGGATGCCCACAGAGGCAGGATTGTGATAGACAGTGATATTAATACGGGTACAGAGGTGAAGATTTACCTTCCTTCTATAACTATGTAATCAGAATGTAAACCAATTGTAACATAACTGTAATATATTATATGTATAATATATATGAAGCTGTAATAGGAGAGAGGGAGGCAGGTATGAGAAAGATAGCCGCTTTACTGATTGTAGTTTTATTGCTTATGGCATCCTCTCCAGCCTTTGCTGATGGGACGGAAACACAGCTCATACGATTGAACTCTACCCTTCCTGCGACCATTGACAATTCGACATACACGATTTCAGGGAAGGTAGAGGCGGGAACCTCCGTAGAGGTAAAGCTTAACAACGAAGATATATACAAACCACAGATTGGCCTTCTTGGATTCTTTTATACCCAGATTGAAAATTTAAAACTGGGGAATAATACTGTTGAAATTACTGCCAGAAAGGGCGATCTCGTTCAGGTCATCAAAGGTCTTATAACCAGGAATAACAGCGATGTGAAAAAATCAATTGAAACACTGGAGATTCCTGGATTAAAGGAGGCCATCAGCATCAGCTTTAAGTAAAGTTTGGAGCCGGGGATTGCGAGGATGATGTTAATGTCAGAGAGAGCCAAAACCATATTGCTTGTGTTTTTAGTAGCTTTGAGTATTGTGCTTAGCTTTTTCATGTGGTATGGTGTGGCCAGACCCTATGTATCATCCTCCGCTGGTGGAAACCAGGAAATTTCCCCGGCTGTTTTATTGAATGTTTTAAAGCCGGAAAGCATAGTTATAAACTTTGGCGGAATGACACATACGCCAATAATGGAAAACAGCAGCTTTGATTCGGCATGGCGTGAGTTTCAAAACATTGTCTTTTTAAGCAGCGGCAATTCCACTGATGTATCGGAATCCGATTTTATAACCGCCATGGACTACAGGTCTATAAGGTATACATTTGCTTTCCCCATTCCTGTATCATATTTTAATGAAGCCTATGGGAAACAATTGGATCTGCCTGTCAATACAATCAAGGATATCATCATTCTTTCAGGAAGCAGTCCCAGTTTTTATATATATGATGGATTTGACAGTTACGTAAGGATGAATCTGGGCTATAAAAATAATGGTATAGAGACAATTATTTCTGTAAATGAGGACAATGCACCGCTTTATTCCACTGCAAAGGACCTCGGTTTTACTGATAGCATGCGGTATGATGTACTTTTGCCCCTGGATCAGGAGCTCATAAAGATACCAGTTATCAGTCCCGGAGTCCTTGATGATTTTGAGATAAATGCGCTGGTATCCAGATTCTTTGAGAGCGGCAGCGTGGTCAGAAGAATTAAGGAGATATCCGGGGATATGGTATTTACGGACGGTCGGAGAGGGCTTAAGATTTATAGGGATGGCCGCCTGGAATACACCTACAGCACTGCCTCTTCTGCTCGTGTGGATGATATTACAGCAATAAAGGTTGCAACGGACTTTCTCGTGCGATACTTACCGGATATTAACCGCGTTGGCCTGGCCGGCATTAAGGAAGAATGGGATGGCTATACGATAAATTATGTCGTGAGGTATAATGGCTTGCCTGTTTACAGTAAACAATACGGTTATCCTATAACCGTGGAGGTTAAGAACGGCCAGGTATCATCATTAAAAGCAGTAAGTCTGGGTTTTTCCCCTAAGAATACATTGACAGAGATAGCCGTAGGTGCTCTGGATGCCATGGATATATCCTTTAAGGAAGGGTTTAAATACTGGACCGGTCTGGACATATGCTATGTTGCGGACGATGGGAGGATAAGGGCTTCGTGGAAGGTTTCTGATGGGGACCGGACTGTGTATATAGATATGGAAAATGGTAGCCTGTGAGGTATTGATATGGATTGGAATAAGGCAAAGAATATCCTCATAATTACTTTTATAATAATTGATGTCCTGCTTTTATGCAGCATATTTATAAACTATGGTATAATAGAGCCTTTTAAGGAAAGCAAGGAAGAGGAAGAGACTTTAAAGATATTAAAAGAGGCTGGAATAAAAGTAGAGGCTGATATCCCGCAGGAGACCCCTTCTATGGCGCTGCTGAGGGTTGAGTTTTATGACTATAACTCTAAAAATCTGGTGGGCAGGATACTTTCCGGCGGTTATTCGGAGGAGATATCCGGAGAGGAGCATATATACAGGACACTTACCGAGGTGCTTACTGTGGCACCCAATGGTGATTTATACTATAAGAGCATGGTTCCTTTAATTTTTAATGTCAGCATAGAGGAAGGCCTCTTGAATTTTTTGACCAGCAAGGGCATGGCTGAGCCGGGTATGTATATAGAGGATGTCATAAAACAGGATGACACATATATAGTAAAGATTGCACATCAAATTGATGGGTATTTTCTTGATATAAGCTATATACAGGCTAAGATAGGGCCTCACAACATAGAGATAATAAAGCACTGGCTGAAGCCTGCCGGCTACCTGCCGCAGAAGAAAAAGGTCGTCCCTGTATATAAAGCACTTTTCAACTTCATGAGCAGCGTGTCAGGTGATGGTTGGGCGGCTATTAAGGATATTAAGCTCGGTTACTACTTCCGGTGGGATGAGGCTGCATCTGGAGAAGCTGTGCCGGCCTGGCGTATAACTACTGAGGATGATGTGTACTATTTCAACGCATATACGGGAGAACTGGAAAGATAAAATAAAACACATTTTAATAAAACAGCCATAATATAAATTATGGCTGTTTTATTATGCTTTAACCATAATTTAACCTTGAAAATATACGATATTTGGGTTAAAGTAGTATATGGGTTTAGTATATGCGGGGAGGAAATTGAATTGGGAAAATTTGTGATAGATGGCGGTGTACCCCTTGAAGGTGAAGTGAGGATAAGTGGTGCAAAGAATGCAGCAGTTGCGGTAATTCCGGCGGCTATAATGGCTGACGGTTTATGTGTGATAGATAACTTGCCAAGGATAAAGGATGTAAAAAATTGGGTTAATATATTAAAGAGCATGGGTGCTCATGTTGAGTACGACGGCAATGTGATGAGGATTGACGGGAGTATGGCCAGGCCGGTAGAGCCTCCTATGGAACTGGTACAGCAGATGCGTGCCTCATATTATTTGGTTGGTGCTATGCTTGGCAAGTTTAAAAGAGCAGTGGTTGGTCTCCCTGGCGGATGCAGTATAGGTGTGAGGCCCATAGACCAGCATATAAAAGGTTTTGAAGCACTTGGGGCTAAGGTTGATATAGAACATGGAGTAATCATGGCCAGAGCTGATAAACTTGTAGGCACCAATATATTTCTGGATGTGGTTTCTGTAGGTGCTACCATCAATATCATGCTGGCAGCATCTATGGCCCAGGGTGTCACCATTATCGAAAATGCTGCCAAGGAACCCCATGTGGTGGACGTAGCCAATTTTTTAAATGCCATGGGAGCAGACATAAAGGGCGCAGGGACTGACAACATAAGGATTAAAGGTGTAGACAAGCTTTCCGGGTGTTACTACTCTATAATCCCTGACCAGATTGAGGCGGGGACATTTATGATAATCGCTGCAGCAACGCATGGGGATATAACTATTTCCAATGTGATACCTACACATCTTGACTCTATAATAGCAAAGCTGGAAGAGACGGGTACATTAATAATCCCATCAGAGGACAGCATAAGGGTAATTGGGAAAAGACCGTTGAAAAGCACGGATATAAGAACGCAGCCATATCCAGGGTTTCCAACTGACCTTCAGCAGCCCATGGCTGTACTGCTATCCGTAGTTGACGGTACCAGCATGATCACGGAGAACGTGTGGGATAACCGCTTTAAATATATAGATGAATTAAAAAAAATGGGTGCAAAGGTAAAAGTGGAAGGGCGAACTGCCATCATAGAGGGCGTGAAAAACCTCACCGGAGCGAGGGTTTCAGCTACAGACCTCAGGGCAGGCGCTGCTATGGTGCTGGCCGGTCTGGTGGCGCAGGGCCAGACCGAGGTTATTGATATAGTCCATATTGACAGGGGTTATGAGTCTCTGGAGGGAAAATTGAAAAATCTTGGAGCCAGGATAAAAAGAGTGGATGAATAGAGGGGTAATTCCCTCTTTTTTATTTTTTTATCCATATCGGCTGTGATATAATATCTCCAGGAGAGGGGAATACAAATGACGATAAAATTCTGTTCGCTATCCAGCGGCAGCAGTGGAAACTCTACATACATAAGTACAGGATGCACCAGCATTCTGGTGGACGCCGGATTTGCAGCCTCAAGGATTATTGACAGCATAAGGCACATAGGATGCGACCCTTCGAGACTAGACGCTCTACTTATTACCCATGAGCATGATGACCATGCAAGGGGAATAAGTGTCTTATCTAGAAGATATTCAATACCTATTGTCGGGACAGAGGGGACGCTGAATGCGATAAAAAAGAAATACAAGGATATACCTGATGAGCTTATCAAGCCCATAACCCATGAAGAATTCACACTGGGCGATTTAAGAGTTTGTCCGATACCCATATCCCATGATGCGGCAGACCCGGTGGGATACAGCTTTAAGATGGAAGGTAAGAAGATATCCATAGTTACAGACCTTGGATATGTAAGCTCGGGTGTTGTAAACGGCATAAAGGATTCAGACCTCCTTCTTATTGAAGCCAACCACGACGTGGATATGCTTAAAAACGGCAGTTACCCTGAATACTTAAAGAGGAGGATATTGAGTTCAAAAGGCCATCTATCCAATACCGTTGCAGCAAGCCTTGTATCATTCCTTATAGCCTCAAAGCAGGTAGGACTCATATATTTGGGCCATTTGAGCAAGAATAATAATATACCCGAACTGGCTTTAAAGACGGTGGCAAGCACATTGCAGCAGCGTGGTATAAAGTATAATGAAAAAGATATCAGGCTTACATTCAGGGACAACGTCAGCGACTTAGTTAAATTTGATTAAAGAGGTGTAATAATATGTATGATGATCATCACTTCAGGGATGAGGACGGCAACGAGTACAGGTACTTTACACCATCTCCTAAGAGGTCAGGGGGCGGAAGAGGGGGATGGTTCTCATACGTTTTAGTTGCTGTGATTTCAGCATTGGTATCGAGTCTGGTCATGGCATATATAGCCCCTACGTATCTCTACGGCAAGGTTATACCTATGCCGGAGTTTCCATCTAATGTCCAATATCAGACAGTCCCTCAGATTGTCATACCTAAGGATGAAAATCCAACAGTGGTTACAGCAGTTGCTCAGAAGGCGTCTCCTGCCGTGGTGGGCATAGTTACAGTGGAGATAAGTACTGACTTTTTCTTCAGACCGGTTGAGGAGCAGGGTGTAGGTTCCGGATTTATTGTTAATTCTGATGGTTATATCCTTACCAATAACCATGTTGCCAATCCGAAATCAAGAAAGATAACGGTGTACTTAGCTGATGGAAGGAGCATGCAGGCAAAGGCACTCTGGAGCGATCCGTCTCTGGATATGTCTATATTAAAAATTAATGCCAGCAATCTTCCAGTGGTTGATATGGGTAATTCAGATGACATTGTGGTGGGAGAGACAGTGGTAGCTATAGGAAACCCGCTGGGCCTGCGTTTTCAAAGGACCGTTACATCTGGTATAATAAGCGCTTTAAACAGGACCCTCCAGACTGAAGAGGGAGACATATTGGAGGACCTTATACAGACTGATGCCTCCATAAATCCAGGCAATTCCGGTGGCCCGCTTTTAAACGCAGAGGGTAAGGTGATAGGGATAAATACAGCGAAGGTAACCACAGCAGAGGGGCTTGGCTTTGCCATACCCATAAACATAGCAAAGCCTATATTAAAGAAGATAATTGAAACAGGCAAGTTTGTCCCGGCATATATGGGAGTGATAGCGTATGACAGGGAGATCGCAGGGTATTACAATGACGAGGTTGATCTGCAGGAGGGTGTATATATAGAGGATGTTGACCGTGATGGCCCGGCTGCCAGGGCAGAAATAGGAAAAGGGTGCATAATTACAGAGATAAATGGACAGAAGGTGCGCAACATGTTGAGGTTTAAGACAATACTGTACAGCTTTGAACCGGGAGATACCGTGAAGGTTAAATATATCACACCGGATAACCGGGAGAAGGTTGTGGATGTCACCTTGAGCCCGTATCCTTCAGGTATGGAGCAGTAAAAATGGATATAGACATTATCTGCATGGGTAAGCTGAAAGAGACATACTGGCGCGAGGCAGAGAAGGAATATCTAAAGCGGCTTAAGAGGTTTGCAAAGGTGAGCATTATTGAAATACTTGAGGAAAATGCCGGGCCCAACCTTTCCAAAAAAGAGATAGAGAGGCTGCTTTCAATAGAGGGTGAAAAGATATTATCCAGAATCAGGGGAGACTCATATGTGGTCTCCCTTGCTATTAATGGCAAGACATTTGATTCTCCCGGTTTTGCCAAATTCATGGATGGCCTGGCCGTGCATGGCAGGTCCTGCATTACGTTCATCATAGGATCCAGCTACGGCCTGGCCGATACCGTTCTTTCCAAATCCGATATGCTCCTGTCCTTTGGCAGTTTCACATATCCTCATCAGCTAATGCGCATTATCCTTTTGGAGCAGATATACAGGGCTTATAAGATAAATGCTGGCGAGCCGTATCATCGTTAACCTCAAACGCTTTTTTCTTCATCTGCATCTTTGCCAAACTGCATTAAATCAAGCTCGGAAAAATGTAATATGATTTCTTCGGCAAGCCTTTCGTCTATCTTATCGCTTTTCTTTATACGAATTTCTTTTATGATAGCGTGAAGCAGTTCCTTCTGCTTTTCAAAGGGAGCATTGTCGAATACAGCGTCAAAATTTTGCAGCATACTGGCGATTTTTTCGGCGTTTAAAGTATTGTTCCTGATGTTTTCAATCTGGGCGGAAAGTTTTTTTTCTCTTCTGTCAGTTGCTCCATTTCACTGTTTATTTGACGTATTTTTTCCTGTATCTTTTCTTCTTTAAGGATCTTTAATTTTTCTGGATCGATCAGAAAATCGTAATATTTATCTTCATCATTCTTTAATTTTGCAACTTTCTTTTCCATCGACTTGAGTTTTTTCTCAAGTTCTGCAATATCTTCCGCTTTTCCGAGGCGTTCCGCAAGCAGTTCTGGAAGGCGGGGATTGCGTGCAAAAGTCCGAATCCGTTCCAGCACCTGCTGCTCAAGGAGGTCGGCTTTTACAAGGTTTGGTTTACATATGGCCTTTTTATTGGCCCATTGGCTGCAGCCATAAAAGCGATACCAAAATTTCGCCCCGTCGCTTTTGCGTGTACGCTGTGTCCTTTGGCTAATCATGCTTGCTCCATATTGCGGGCACTTTGCCAGTCCCGATAGGAGATAATGCATGTTCTTAAGCTTTTCTGGAGCCTTCTTTCCTTGGCGAAGTTCCTGGGTCCGCTGCCAAAGCTCTTCTGATATAATCGGCTCATGCTTCCCTTTTACCAGCACATATTCTTTTGTTGTTCCTTTTCGGCGTTCTTTTGACCAGTTTTGCTGTTTTCCCCAGCGTATATAGCCAGCGTAAGTCGGATTATCAAGCACCTGCTTGACGGTAGCATAGCTCCAGCTTTTGTGATTTTTAGTTGCATACTGGTCAAGGTTGCGGTTCAAAAATTGACAAATCCTTGAGTAGCCCCAACCTTTATTGGAGTACAGATCAAATATTAGTCGGACAGTTTTGGCTTCCTTTTCATTTACGACAAGTTCTCGGTCGTTATAATAATCATACCCAAGTGGAGGGCTACCGCCGTTCCATTTTCCTTCTTCAGCTCGTTTTTTCATGCCATTCTTTGCCTGAAGGACAATATTCTCTCTCTCCATTTCCGCAAAAGCGCCAACCAGGTAAAAGAAGAACTTACCCATCACGCCTGATGTGTCAATACGATCTGTAATGCTTATAATGACAATGTTGTGTTCCTCAAAATACCTGACAATATCAACAAGGTCCATCATATTGCGGCTGATACGGGAAAGCTTCCATATTATGACTGCATCAATATTATCCTTATGTGTTTTAATATCCCGTAGCATTTGTTTAAAACTTTCTCGTTTATCTATTGAAGTCCCAGTAATTCCAGCGTCGCAATATTCGCCTGCGATGTGAATTTTATGCAGTTCGCAGTATTTTTTTATATCATCAGCCTGCGCTTCCAGCGAAAAACCTTGGGCCTGTTCCTCGGTCGAGACGCGCGTATATATGTATGCCGTTTTAATTTCCTTTTTATCCATGAGGGATTTCCTCTTGTTTGCCTGTTTAGGATTATTATATTAAGAATATTATAATATACTTCAAAATGGCAGAGAGAGTCCCGTCTTTGGAAACTCCCCCCGCTGCTGCCGCACTTTACAAGAGTTCTGCCAGTGCGTCCAGAAACGCTTCGATTTTATGATTTTTTTCATCCTGTAGCAGGATGGTATCAATCCTGTTCATCTTTACCATTCCCCCTTGTTTCGAGAATAGTAAAGCCTCCTTTTAGGGTGTACTTTATGAAACTACGATAATGAAAAGAAAGGGGCTTTTTAGTGTATAAGGAACTAAAAAAGCTCTGTGATCAGGGCTTGAATAAAGACTCTATACTGAGAAAGCTTCTGCAAGTCTCATGATTATGGTTGTCAGTGAAGCGGCGAAGGGAGCGAAAAATGTTTTTCGATATACTTCTGTTCTTGTTCCATGCAAACTTGGAACTTCGATAACTGCGTCAGCATGCCAGAAGTCTTTTTTAGGACAGTTAACGAGAATATGCCTTTATTTGAGCGGACAAATTTATTGAAGGCAACCATTAAAATATTACCTCTTACGCATCATTATTAAGTCTTACTGCAGTAATATTTTACCATTAATGATTTCGGGCATCAATATATTTTCCTAAAAAAATTACTAAAAAAACTAATAGAAAAAACTTGAGCAAATAAGTCTTTAGTTCTAAAAACGTATTACGATTTTACTTTAATGGCTGTTTGTTTTTAAAATCGTGAGGAAGGAGCTGTTTCTATTAATATGTATTGATTTACTTTAATAGATATTAATATAAATTCCAAATTAATGTTATTAATAAACTACCAGCTACAAACAGAAAGCAATTAGATTATGATTTAAATCACGAATTACGAATTTAAAATCGTTTCAATCATCCGGACAAAGCAAAGGTGCTGCCGAGAAAACGTTAAAATCAAAAGAAATACGTAGTAAATATTGAAAAAAGTCCAATAATTCTCCAAAAACAGCATAAAAACGTAATTATTGCGAATTTTAATATTTTGATTGCAAACTTTTTGCAAATAGAACGAGAGGGGATTTTATATAGCATCGTTAATTTTCAGCTTTTACCCAATAAAAATTTTAAAATTAAATTAAAACAAAAACTTGATAAATTTTATACCATATTTTACTATTATATATATAAGGTTCAGCAAGGAGTGTTGACAAAATGAGGAAAGAAAAAGAAATCTGGACTGTTGTGTCGCCAAGGGTGCACAAAATGCTGAAAGAATATGCACAGCAAAACCAGCTTGCCTCTACGCGTGCAAAGATGATCTTATTTATTTTATACCATTTTCATCCAGAAAAGTTGCTTGAAGACTATACTTTTCAGTCGCGTACTGGGAAGATGGTGAATATCAAGGTGTCAGATGACGAATTAGAGTATATAGAAAGTCTGGCCCGAAAATACAACGTCAGCATCAGCCGCTTGCTGAGAAACATGACTTATACCTTTTTTTCTTCATTGGAAAGGGATAATAAGATTAAGTAAGAAAATTTAAACTGATATTCTCAAACATTAAATTATGAGAGATATTAACATGACTGGAGGAAATAAAAATGGCACAAAACAATGACGGTGCATTAAACTTTGCCGCAACCCTCTGGGCAGCGGCAGACAGGCTGCGCAACAACATGGAATCTTCGGAATACAAACACATCGTTCTCGGCCTGATCTTTTTGAAATATATTTCAGATGCCTTTAAGCAGCGGCGGGAAGAACTGCAGTTTATGATGAAAGACCCCAGCAATGCTGAATATTATTGTACAAGCCAGAATGAAGAACAGTTTATTCTGGAGGACAAGGACGAATACATGGCGGCCAATGTGTTCTATGTCCCTCCTGAAGCGAGATATGAGTATATTATGGCCAATGCCCAGCGGAGTGATATCGGCAAGCTCATTGACAATGCCATGGATTTGATTGAAAAGGAAAATCCGAAGCAGTTAAGGGGGGTACTTCCCAAAGTCTATACAAGAGCCCCGCTGGATCCTCATACCCTGGGCGAGATCGTTAACCTCATCGGCAGTATTGGATTTAACAAGGATGATGAAAGGGATATTTTAGGCAGGGTTTATGAATATTTCCTGGCCAGGTTTGCCCAGCAGGAAGGGAAGGGGGGTGGCGAATTCTTTACTCCCCACTGTGTTGTCAAGCTGCTTGTAGAAATGCTCCAGCCCCTGCACGGCAGGGTTTTTGACCCCTGCTGCGGTTCAGGGGGCATGTTTGTCCAGAGCATGCGGTTTGTGGAGGCCCATGCAGGGAAAAAGGGCGATATATCCGTATACGGTCAGGAATCCAATCCGACGACTTATCGGCTGTGCAAGATGAATTTAGCCATTCGCGGGATAGAGGCGGACATCAGGCTTGGCAATTCATATATCGATGACCAGTTCAAGGATTTAAGGGCGGATTATATTTTAGCCAATCCTCCCTTCAATGACAGCGCCTGGGGAGCCGACAGGGTAGCGGACGATGTAAGGTGGAAGTACGGCCTTGCTCCTAATTCCAATGCCAACTATGCCTGGATCCAGCATTTTATTTACCACTTGGCCCCAGGAGGGACAGCGGGCTTTGTCCTGGCCAACGGGTCCATGACCACCAGCAGCAATGCGGAATACGAAATAAGGAAGCGAATTATTGAGGATAACCTGGTGGACTGCATGGTGGCACTGCCACCCCAGTTGTTTTATACAACGGGAATTCCTGCCTGCCTCTGGTTTATCCGCAAGGGACGGGATACCAAAGAGACACTCTTCATTGATGCCAGAAAGATGGGTGTCATGGTGGACAGGACCCACAGGGAACTGACCTGTGAGGAGATACAGAAGATCGCTAATACTTACCACAACTGGAGAGACAAAAAGGGCTATGAAGATGTCAAGGGTTTCTGCGCCGCCGTGCCAATGGAGGTCATTGCCGCGAATGACTATGTACTGGCTCCAGGCAGGTATGTGGGCATAGAGGATGCAGAAGATGATGGAATACCTTTTGAGGAAAAGATGGCAGAGCTAACGGAAAAGTTGTACCAGCAGATGAAGGAAGCAAGGCGATTGGATGAGATCATTAAGGCGAATCTGGAGGAGTTGGGGTATGGGGAGTGAGATAGTATCTATTGCTGATGTTGCAGAAATAGTTTTAGGAGGTACGCCCAATACTAAAATCCCAGAATATTGGAATGGGACAATTAAATGGGCGACAGCGAAAGATATATCATCAGTTTCTGGGAAATATTTATATGATACAGAGAAGAGTATTACTGGATTAGGTTTAGAAAAAAGTTCGGCAAAAATTTTAGGAAAAGATACTATTGTAATTTCTGCAAGGGGTACTGTTGGAAAAATTTGCATGTTACCTTATCCAATGGCCTTTAATCAAACTTGTTATGGCTTGATTGCAAAACAAGACATTATAGATCCTCATTATCTATACTATAATTTGTTTTGCTTAAGTGAGCAAATTAATTCTTTGTCTTATGGAACTACTTTTAATACAATTACTAAAAAAACATTCAATGATATAAAATTTAAATTGCCTCCCTTACCAGAACAACAAAAAATCGCCTCCATCCTTTCCGCCTTTGACGACGAGATCGAACTCAACAACGAAATGAATAAGACCCTGGAAGAAATGGCCCAGGCCATATTCAAACACTGGTTTATTGACTTCGAATTTCCGAATGAAAACGGCGAGCCATATAAGTCCAGCGGTGGAGAGTTTGTAGATAGCGAATTGGGCCCGATACCGAAGGGGTGGAAGGTAGGAGTGTTATCAGAATTATGTGATGTCAATATGGGGCAATCTCCACCATCCAGTACATATAATCTGGACAAAAAAGGGATTTCCTTTTACCAAGGGGTAAAGGATTTTGGAACAAAATACCCTTCTGTTACAATGTATTGTTTGGCTCCAAAAAAAATTGCGGCCAAAGGAGATATATTATTAAGTGTAAGAGCACCTGTAGGTGAGATAAATGTTGCCATTGAAAAGTGTTGCATTGGGAGAGGGCTTGCGGCATTAAGGATGAAGAAGGGAGCTAACAATTACTTGTATTACTTAATGTTAAATCAAAAGAATAATTGGACAATATTTGAAAATGGTTCTGTATTTACAGCCATAAATAAAGCAGCTATTGAAAATTTACCAATATTCATTCCACCAGTGAATATTATTAAAAAGTTTAATACTTTAATACAACCAGTAGATGAAAGAATATTGAACAATACTAAAGAGAATCTTTTTTTATCCCAACTTCGCGACACCCTGCTTCCCAAACTAATATCAGGTGAAATAAGGGTAGTGTAAGCACTAAAAAGCGGTTATCAAGCGAGTTTAGTTTTACGATATTGATAAAAGAATAACTTGAGATAAAAGATTGAAGGGAGATGGCTGAATGTCATTCCAAACGCCAATTACGATATACGAGGTAGTAAAAAACATCAGCAGTAGGAAATATCTGCTTCCCGCTATCCAGAGAGAATTTGTGTGGAGCGAGGAACAGATTGAAAGGCTTTTTGACTCCATCATGCGGGGTTACCCCATAGGGTCATTTCTTTTTTGGCGAGTCTCAAAAGACAGTGTAAAAAAGTACCAGTTTTATGATTTCATCTGTGAATATCACCAATACAAAAGCCATAATCAGAAAGTATCTCTTCTGGGGCATGAAGAGATAATCTCGGTGCTTGACGGCCAGCAGCGGCTCACGTCCCTTTACATCGGCTTAAAAGGAAGCTATGCCTCCAAAATCCCCTATATGCGGTGGGACAATCCAGATGCCTTCCCGAAGAAATATTTATACTTAAACCTGCTTAAAGGGGCGGAAGATGAAGACTTAAAATACGATTTCAGGTTTTTGACCGAGAAAGATGCCAAGAAGAGGGATGAAAATACATACTGGTTTAAAGTGGGGGATATTCTCAATTTCAACCCAGAAGACCCCGCTGAACTGTATGGATATTTAATAGACAAACAGCTTTCTGCAAACAAGTTTGCCGCAGAAAGCCTCTTCAAACTGGCACAGGTCATCTTCAAAGACCGCCTGATCAACTATTACCTTGAGGACGACCAGGAACTGGACAAGGTGCTGAATATTTTTATAAGGGTAAATAGCGGCGGAACCCAGCTGAGTTACTCTGACCTGCTGCTTTCCATAGCCACTGCCCAGTGGGATCAGAAAGATGCGCGGGAAGAAATCATAAAGTTTGTCGATGAGATCAACAGCATTGGCAACAGATTTGCGTTCAATAAAGATTTTGTGTTGAAGACAAGCCTTGTCCTTTGCAACTTCAGGGACATCAGTTTTAAAGTCGACAACTTTAACGCAGGTAACATGAAAATAATCCAGGATAACTGGGAGCAGATAAAAGACAGCATCAGAACCAGCGTGCAGTTAATCAGTACCTTTGGCTTTGATTATCAGACGCTGATTTCTAACAATGCCATTATCCCAATAGCTTATTATCTGTACAAAAAGAACGCCTCCAGCAGTTTTGTAACTTCATCGAAATTTGCTGCCGAAAGAGAAAAAATCAAAAAATGGCTGCATATTGTTCTCCTCAAACAGACCTTTGGCGGCCAGTCTGATAATATTTTGCGGCTGATCAGGGATATCATCAAAGAAAACCATGAAGAATTTCCTGTAGAACAAATCAAAGAAAAACTCAAAGGGACAGCCAAATCTTTGCGTTTTGAGGAAGAAGAGATTGAGAATCTGCTCAGTTTTGAATATGGGAAGAGATATACATTTAACGTATTATCCCTGCTGTATCCTTCACTGGATTATAACAACCTCTTCCACCAGGATCACATTCATCCCAAAACCTGTTTTAAAAACAGGGACACTTTGCTCAAACTGGGTGTAAAAGAAGAGGACCTTAATTTCTGCCTGGAAAACTACAACAAGATCCCCAATCTGCAGCTTTTGGAAGGCAACGTGAATGTGTCTAAGAATGACCAACCTTTTAGCGAATGGCTAGAAGAAACCTACAAAGATAGCCAAGCAAAAAGCCAGTATCTTGAGCGGCATTACCTAAGCGGCCTGGATCTTTCTCTTGCTAATTTTAAGGATTTCTTCTGCAAACGCAAGCAAATGCTGAAAGAAAAACTCATCCAGGTTTTGCTATAAACCGTTTGCCTTTAAAAATGGAAACAGAGTGAAAAAAGGGTGAAGATTAATGAATATTAATCAAAATTTCGAAAGCATTGTTGAGCAGGCGGCCATTAAATGGTTTAAGGACATCGGCTATGAATATCTGCACGGCAATGAAATCGCTATTGAGGACAGGGAAGATTATAGGGAGGTTGTTTTAAAAAACAGGCTTTATAACGCCTTGACCAAATTAAATCCCAGTCTTCCATCAAATTGCATTGAAGATGCCGTCAGGCAGTTGAAACATTTTCAATATCCAAAAATTGAACTTAATAACAGGGAAATACATAAGCTTTACCGTAACGGGACAGTAGTTACCAGGCGCAACGCTGAAGTCGAAGAAGTTGGGGAAATCGTCAGGATCTTCGATTATGAAAACCCAGAAAACAACGATTTCCTTGTCTGCAATCAAGTTAAAATCAAGGGTGCGGGTGTACGCATTCCCGATATTGTTGTCTATATTAACGGCTTGCCCATCGGGGTATTTGAACTGAAAAACCCGCTGGACGAGGCGGCCACCATTGAGGGCGCTTATAGACAGCTTAGTCTTTATCAAAGAGATATTCCCGACCTGTTTATCTACAATGAAATCTGCGCCGTTTCCGATGGGACGGAAACCAAAGCAGGGACCCTTACCGCCCCCTGGGAACGCTTCAGTGCCTGGAAATCCATTGACGGAGTTAGCAGCGTAGAGGGAATGCCATCCCTGGAAGTCCTCATTAAAGGGATGTTTGCCAAAGAGAGGGTACTTGATCTGATTCGCAACTTTGTTACCTATACTACGACCAAAGACAGTGTGGTCAAAATCATGGCCATGTATCACCAGTATTACGGGGTAAATAAAGCCGTGGAAGAAACAGTCAGGGCCGCTTCGCCTGCGGGCGACCGAAGAATCGGCACCTTCTGGCACACCCAGGGTAGCGGAAAAAGCCTCTCCATGGTCTTTTACACAGGCAAAATTATTGAGCGTAAAGAACTGCAGAACCCTACGGTTGTTGTGATCACTGACCGCAACGATCTGGACGACCAGCTTTACGGTACCTTTTGCAATGCCAGCGACTTAATCCCCTATCCCAAGCAGGCAGACAGTGTAGAGGATTTGAGAGAAAAACTTTCAAGTGTGGCGGCAGGGGGAATCTTTTTTACCACCATCCAAAAGTTCCAGGCGGAAGCAGAAGAAAGCCAGGAAGATATTGACCCAAAACTCAAACGGGCCATAAAAAAGGGAAAAACCTATCCGCTGCTTTCAGACCGCAGCAACATTATTGTAATCGTGGATGAAGCCCACCGTTCAAACTATGACTTTATCGATGGATATGCCAGGAATATCAGGCAGGGTCTCCCCAATGCTAGTTTTATCGGTTTTACAGGAACTCCGATCAGTCTGGAAGACAAGTCTACCCTGCAGGTGTTCGGCGACTATATCAGTATCTATGACATGAAACAGGCTGTAGCGGATAAAGCTACCGTCCCGATTTATTATGAAGGCAGGCTGGTCAAACTCCACCTGCTCAATGAAGACATCGACAGGGATTTTGAAGAAGTGACCGAAGGGGAAGAAGAAGAAACCAAAAACAAGCTGAAAAGCAAATGGGCGGCCCTGGAAGCCATGGTGGGTACCCAGGACAGGCTGCAGACCGTTGCCAGGGACATTGTCGAGCACTTCGAGGAAAGATGTGAGGTGCTTGACGGAAAAGGCATGATTGTCTGCATGAGCCGCAGGATCTGTGTTGACCTCTACAACGAAATCATTAAATTAAGGCCTCACTGGCACAGCGATGACCTGGATAAAGGGATAATCAAAATTGTTATGTCAGGGAACGCCTCCAAAGATCCCGAAGAATTCCTGCCCCACCTATACACCAAATCCCAGATCAAAGAAATTGAAAAAAGGATGAAAGATCCAAAAGATCCTCTGAAGCTGGTAATTGTCAGAGACATGTGGCTGACGGGCTTTGACGTGCCAAGCCTCCACACCATGTATATCGACAAGCCCATGCGCGGCCATAACCTGATGCAGGCTATCGCCAGGGTGAACAGGGTGTTTAAGGACAAACCTGCAGGGCTGGTTGTGGACTATATCGGTATTGCCGACGACTTAAAGCGGGCATTGGCTGACTACACCCAGAGTACTGGCAAAGAGTCGCCGACCTTACCTATTGATGAAGCAATCAGGATTATGCAGGAAAAGTACGACATTGTCTGTTCCTATTTTCATGGCCTTGATTTTACCACTTGGGAGAAAAAAGATGCCGATAGCAAACTATATCTTTTGAAGCAGGCGATGGAGTTAATCAATAAAGACGAAAGCCAAAAGAAGAGTTTTCTGGATCGATGCAGTGCCTTAAGCAAAGCCTTTGCTCTTGTTGTGCCGAGGGAAGAAGCAATGCGTATCCGTTCCGATGTTGCCTTTTTCCAGGCTGTAAGAAGCAATGTGGTCAAATACACTCCGCCCAAAGGATTGTCCATTGAAGAACTAGACAGTGCGGTAAAACAGATTGTCTCGCAGGGTGTGGCTGCCAGCGATAAACCATTGGATATTTTTGATGCAGTAGGCTTGAAAAAACCTGATTTATCCATTCTAAGTGACGAATTTCTTGATGAACTGACGGGTAGAGAAAACCGTAATTTGCAAATTGAAGTATTACGGAAACTTATAAACGATGAAATCAAGGCCAAAAGCAGGAAGAACCAGGTCAAATATGCTTCCTTTAAGGAAATGTTAGAAAAAGTCATTAACCAGTATCACAATCGGGCGATTACCTCGGCAGAGGTAATCAAACATCTGATTGACCTGGCCAAAGAAATGCAGCAAATGGACAAGCGGGCGCAGGAAATGAATTTAACAGAAGAAGAGATAGCTTTTTACGATATTGTCAGCCAGGGCAGAGAAGCCATTATCAACGATGCGGAGGCCAAAGAAATTGCCAGGGAACTGGTACGGATTATCAAGAGCAAAACTGAAGGCCAGGTGGACTGGACGCTCAAAGAAAACATCAAGGCCTCCATACGTGCGACGGTAAAGAGACTCTTGCGCAGAAAGGGATTCAAGGACCAAGACGAGCTGGACAATGTGGCCAAACTGGTGATTGAGCAGGCAGTGTGCCTGTTTGAAAATGCGGCTTGAGATATAAGGCTATTTACAACTTTTAAGATGAAGAGGGATGGTTAATGGGGAAATTAGTAAAATTCAGGGAAAGAAAACTTCTTATGTTCAGTAAAATAATTGAGGATTACCCTCTATTAATAGAATTTTTAGAAACGGAATCGGATATGGATGAGAGTGAATTAGAAACGCTACCTAATGAAATGCAACTGTTTTTTAGGAATATTTTGATTTTACCAAGGTTGCTTGGGTAAACCAAAATAATGTTGGGGGAATTTGATTTGAAGTCAAAAGAAGACATATTGAAACTTCTTGACCAATTGGAAAACCATATTGCAGAAGACTTGGAGGGGCAAGACATAGACTTTAAGGAGTGGAATGAGCGGAGTGTCAATGATTCACTTGCTATGGCGGTGAAAATGGCAGTCTGTATGGCGAACGGCGGCGGAGGAGTTGTTGTATTTGGTGTTCGGGATAGAGTTAAAGGAAGGAAGAATGCAATTATTGGTGTTCCACCTATAGTTGATCCTCTTTTAATTCAAAAGGCTATTTATGAAAAAACTGATCCTCATATTACAGTTTCTTTTGATTGGATCGAAGTGCCTGAAGGATATGGCAGGATTTTGCTAATGAATATATATCCTGGAATGCCACCTTATACTGAAACAGATGGCAGTGCAACGATCAGGATAGGCAAGGATTGCATGCCGTTAACGGGCTCTATGCGTAGGGAAATATTTGACAGAAGCGGTAATTCGGATTTTACTGCAAATTTAACCGATGTCCGTTGGAAAGACTGCTTTTCTCCTGTTGCCATGGAAAGAGTAAGAAACATGATGGCTGAAGAGCATGCGCCTGATATACTCATTCGCATGTCTGATGAAGATTTATTAGAATCTATTGGAGCATTGAAAGAGGGAAGGCTTACTTTTGGTGGCCTTTTGCTTGTTGGAAGCTCCGAGGCATTAGCAAAATATATACCCAACCACAGGTGGGATTTCAGGAGAATGATCAGTACAACCGATTACTCCATAAAAGATGGCCAGAATACTGCTATACCTATTGGGCTGTATGAAATGGAGAGGTATATTGCTGCAGAAAATCCTACCACGACAATAGAAGTCGGTTTTTTGCATCCTGAATTCAGCATGTATCCTCATGTTGCCTTGCGGGAAGCGCTACTCAATGCATTTGCTCACAGAGATTATAGGCTCCCAGGCAGTGTAATGCTCAAACATTATAAAGAAAAACTTATTATCACAAACCCAGGCAACTTTATAGGTGGAATTACGCCAGACAATATACTCCACCATCCGCCTGTTGCGCGGAATGGACACCTTGTCGATTTACTGGACAAGTTGAGGTTGGTAAATCGAAGCAATTTAGGTGTGCCCAGGATCTATAAGTCTTTGTTGATTGAGGGCAAAGAACCTCCGCAGTATGCAGAAATTGGTGAATGTGTGGAATTAACAATGATTGCTTCAACAATTGTTCCCGCTTTTCGAAATTTTATCAGAAAGCTCAACGACAAAGGAATTGAAGTGGATGTAGATCACTTAATTATACTGAACTATTTATTACGACACAGAGAAATAGATACTTATAATGCCACCCGTATTTGCCAGAGGAGTATAGAACATGTACGGGAAATTTTAAGCTATATGGAGAATAACTTGAAATTGATTGAATCAGGAGGAACTCTCAATAAGCGTTATTATACGATGGCACGAGCAGTTTATGCAGAAATTGGGAGTGATGCCGAATATGAAAGGGATAGAAGGTTGGATAGAGAGTCAATAAAATTAAGAATCCTTTCAATTTTAAAAGACAGAAACCTCACAAATCGAGAGATAAGGCAAATTACGGGTTTAAGTAGGTACCAGGTAATAAGACTTATGCATGAGCTCGAAACAGAGGGTGTAAAAATGGAAATTAAAGGAAAACAGTCATATTACTATTTAGAAACAAAACAAACTAATTTGTTGCGTTAACAAATTTGCAACAATAAAACACAACAATAATTTGCTGTTTGTTGTATTTTATTGTTGCAGCAATGTTATAATGTTGCAGTAGGATAAAATGGTATGGGCTATTATAAAGAAACCTTACGATTCGATTATAATACGTTAGCCAAATGATATGCAGCTATCGAACGACTAAGATAGTTGCTTTTTTTATTTTCGCTTTTAGGGTTATTTGATTATAGCCTACTAGAAATCTTATCGTAGAGGATTTTTCAACAAGTGGTTAAATGGTGGAACAATAACCCTGCAAGTGCTGTGGCATATTTTTTGTTGTGAATAATGGCGGACAGCGCAAGGAAAACATATCTTCATTGATAGCTCAGTTTGGCGATGCTGATTTTGGCAAGGAAGAAATTGGCAAGGATTCAGAGGGAAAGCCTGTTTTTCGCTACAGGACCCCAGATGAGATAGGAAATTGTAAACGTGAATTTCTACAGCAACTATTGCAGTTTGAATTGAAACCTTCTATTGTTGTCGAGACCAAAAACGGTTTTCATTTTTACTGGCTGTTAAAAAGAAACGAGCCGCAGGATCTGAAAATGTTTGAACCAATACAGAGGGCGATTATAAAAAAGTTTAATAGCGATCCAAATATAACGAACCTGGACAGGATACTGCGCCTGCCCAATTATCTGCACCTTAAAGACCTTGATGATCCGTTCTTGATTAAATGTATCAAGTTTGATCCGCAGCTATGCTATATACAGGAGAAACTTGCAATTACACTGGGCTGTGATTTATCCAATTTGAAGAATAATGAAAACTCCAGGAGATTTGTGGTAGTTGATAATAAGGTTAAGCTTAGGAACGATATAGTGCCGCTAAACAATTCAATAGACATATATATATCAGAACCACAGATGCCAAAGGAATTTGATAATCTCGAGCAAGTTATCGCATTTTTAAGGCAGCAAGATCTGTTCCAAATACTAAGAATTCCTTCCCAACCTGGCAAAGCGTTTAATTGTATATTTCACCACGATGAGCACCCTTCCGCGGTCATCGTGAACGACCGAGGGCAATACAAGTATTTCTGCAACTCGCCCAACTGTGAATGTCATTACAAAAAAGGATTAGATATTATTGATCTTACGTCTGCGCTTAAGTCACTTTCATTTTATAGTACTATCAGATATTTGTGTGAGCAGTATAATATTCACCTGAAAAATGCTGATACAAAGTGGGCAGAGGAGCAGAAAGCAAAATATATTAGTAACATGGAGTTGCTGTCATATCAAATGTTTGCAGAGAAATACAAAAGCCTGAGTCGTGTTATAAGGTCGGGGGCAAGGGTGCTGCTGGAGATTAACCAGATTGGACTTGAAAATATTACCTATGAATACTTTGGTTTTGAGGGGCAGAATGTTTTCTTTTTTTCTAACCGTTATTTGGCGCAAAGAATGAAATTATAACTGGGCCTAACGAACCAGTATATAAACCTGTTCTGTGTATTGGGGCTTATCAGGAAAATACCAAAAAGTGCGGTACCAAAGGAGTTCCTGGAAAGGGCGAAGTTAATTGCAGAACAAACAGGGCAAAGGCAAATAAATTTTTATACAGTGATACCTCTTGAAGAAGTTGCAGACGACGCCGAACAAATTGCTAAGGAAATGTTAGATAATGGATACAGCTCTATTAAGACAATGGGAAGGACATTGGTTGCAAATATTTTTGGAGAAGCTTTTGCTGCAAATATATACGGTAATCTGATTCAAGAGAGTGAATATTCCAGAAATGTACAGGAAGAAATAGAAAAGTTTGTAATAGAGGAAATAACACGAAAAGGCTATGTTACTATGAATGATATTTTTAGAAAAAGAATATATGCGAATGGGGGAAAAATAAAAAAAGAACTAAAATATGTTTACTATAAAAGACTGATTCCTATAATGGTACAAAAGTATGGCTTTGAATACAGGAAAGCCAATAAAGAATTGCGGGAAAGATTCGGGTTGGATGGGTATAGTTATGTGCTTTTTAGGAAAACGGCATAGTATCGTATAGGAAATAAGAAAATTTTAACTGACATATCTTGACTTTGGTTTATATGTTGTGTATATGATGGATTCGGGTTAGAGGGGAGCACTTTACAGACTTTCTTGGTATTTGATACCTCCTTCGCTCACGGGAGCTAAAAAGCTCCTGTGGTACATACTTAGAAAACTACGGCATTTGAAATATGCCGCTTAATATAGATTTCTTCCCCTTTCTTCTTCTTCATCTTGATAAAGCAGGAGTTTTGCCGCTACTATTTTTGTAGCGGCGTACATACTGGTTTTTAAAAATGATTTGAAATGCCTGATTGCAACGGCATTTATTTTTTTAACTGCCGTTTTTAAAAACGGGTATGTTTTTAAATTATTTGCTCATGCCAATGTCAGATAGTTTGAGCAACTGGTTATTGTTCTTATAAACGCGGAATGTTTTTACAATATGTTTGTGAAAACGCTTGTAGCAACAAATTCGTTTACTCGTTAATGCATTGTAACGAAATAAGGAACTAAATCGAATAAAATTAAAATAATTGTAACCAATACGTTGACTAAAACATAAAAAAGAGCATATAATATTAGCAGGAGGAGGTGTTTGAAATGCTTACAACCAACGAAATCATCGGACAAAACATCCTTACCATACTTAACAAAAAATCTTTGACGCAGGCAGCCCTGGCGGAAAAACTTGGCTGGACAAGACAGGAGGTTAATAAAATAGTTCATGGAAGAAAGAATGTAACCGCGCAGGAATTAAAAAAGATTTCCGATGCCTTAAATGTATCTATGGAGGAATTGGTGAAAGAGAGTGCAGTCAATGAAAACATTGAGCCGATAAAACTTTTTATGGGCCAGGTTAGTACAAAAGAGGCACAATTGGGACTGCTGCATGCCCAGAAAATCATGGACATGGTTTTATTCCACAGCCAGATCCAGGAGAACAAAAGCAAACTGATGAAGGAATGGGATGCGTAATATGCATGAGCTTATAAAAGAATGTGTTTTTAGAAACAATAAGGAGCAATTTAATAATATCGAAGATAAGGTAATTGGCTTTGCCAATAGGTATGTCGGAAGCGGGGTCATCATCCAGGACGATATTTTTAATATTATTGAAAACTACGATCGGCAAGTGACTTTACTTCTTTTCCCCATTCCTGACGATGAAATCTGTGGCTTTATCTGCAATTACAAAGGGAAAATGTTTATTTATGTAAATACCAACCTTCCGCTGGAAAAGCAAATTTTTACTGCTGCCCATGAGCTTTATCACCTCTTGTTCAACCGCGACCAGTTGGAAAGCGGTTATAGCCACTTGGTCAAACAGGACGATCTAAACGGTAGACAGGAGGAACGGGCAGCTAATCTTTTCGCCGCCCTATTGCTTGTCCCCAGGACTTTGTTGAAGGAACAGATTGAGATTTTACAGATTGATCCTGCTAATTTGAATTTCCTGGATATTATTCGTTTGATGGATGTATTTGCCGTTCCTTATAAAACAATGATATTACGGCTGTACGAAACGGGGATTTTGAAAGAAAAAGAGGCGGATAAATTGCTGCAGGTTCCAGACCGAGACGAAAGGGAAGGCGTATTGTTTGAAATAAAGAAACACGAAATCGGATTGCGGTGGCAGGAACGTACCAGGACAGTAAAATACGGGAACTTAAAAGCATTGATTATGGACAATGATGCCCAGGAACTCATTCCAGAAGCAAAAGCTGCAAAAGACCTGTCCTATATCCAAAAGAGCATGGAAGATTTTTAAGGGATCGGATGAGAAAACTTTGTGATATAATAATTGCTGAGGTGAGATTAATGAATGCAGGTAAGAGTATATTATTAAAATTAATTGATGAAATTCCAGAAAGTCAAATACGAGAAGTTATAGATTTTATTTTATTTTTAAAAAATAAGCAGGATAATCAAGTATTCAAAGATTTATTATCTGCCAGTGAGAGCAGTATAGATTTTTGGGACAATGATATTGATGATGAGGTATGGAACAATGTATAGGCAGGGCGATATATTATTAATTCCTATTCCTTTCAGTGATTTGACTTCCAATAAAAAACGCCCTGTTCTTGTTTTATCTAATGATGATTATAACAGCAGAACAGAAGATATAATGGTTGCGGCTATTACTTCGAACCTGGCAGCAAAAGATTATATTGTTATACTGACCAGTAGCGACCTTGACGAGGGAACCTTAAAGGTGGATTCCTGCATAAGGGTGGACAAGATTTATACCTTATCCCAAAGTATTGTAATAAGCAAGTTTGGTGCCGTGAAGAAGTATATTATCGATGCGGTCAGGGAAAAACTTTATGAGTTGATCTAAGCTTGATTTAAACAAAATTGGCGGGATTGCAGCATGTTGGCTTCTTGAAAAAGAGGCCATATTTTTTGGTAAAAAAGTCTAAATCGAGAATGTATATTCAATTTCATGTTTGAGGTATTGAGTGATACGCTGAGGTGTATCATAAGTAGGTGCCAGGCACGTGACAAGTCAGAATTTGATAGTTATTGAGCCTTTTACAAAATTTTTAAGCCCATATTTCATCAAGGTTTTAAATAGAATAAAAAGGACTTCACCCCAATTTCGAGAAGATTTCAAGTAACTAAACAAAATCCCAAAAGGAGTGAAGTCACTTGTATATTCTATAGATTTCCTGTCCTTAATGATTATTTACTTAATTGTTAGCTGAAGTAGGGAGTTTGCTGTTCTGGTAAAAATCTTTGCTTTTTCAGTGGTATTATTCCGTCCTCTTGGCGGTCTTTTAAGAATTAAGCATTCATACCTGCAAGGAACCCTTCACGTACTGCATCAAGAGCATTTCGTATTTTTAAGGCGTCACCGATTACTTTAACTTCGGTTTTGCCTTCGAGTTCTTTTGCAAGGGCAGAATTTGGCTTTACACCTAACGCAATGATTATTGTATCAGCATCAAAATCAAAAATTTTGCCGTCTTTTTCAAGCCTTGCACCTTTTTCGTTTATTTCCACTACTTTGGTACCTTTCATTACCTGAATTTTTTTCTGCTCTATAAAGTTAAGAAGAAATTCGCGGCGTGTGCTTTCTTCATCAGTAGCTATTTCAGGAAGAAGTTCTACAATAGCAACCTGTTTACCCTGCATAGCAAAATGAGTAGCTGTTTCACAACCGATCATGCCGCCACCTGCTACAAGAACCTTCCCCTTAACAGTAACTTTTCCTGATAGTGCATCCTGTGCAGTCACTACGTTAGCACCATTTATACCTGGAATAGGAGGCTTTGCAGGAGTAGAACCTGTAGCTATTATTACTACATCAGGCTTTTCTTCATCGCAAACAGCAGAAGTATACTCCGTGTTAAGTTTAATATTTACACCAAGTTTTTTAATTTGTCTTGCCAGCCATGATGGAAGATAAGCCATGTTGCCTTTAAATGGAGGGATAGGAGCCAGACTGAACTGACCACCCAGTCTGTCAGATTTTTCATAAATAGTCACGTCATGACCTGCTAAAGCTGCAGCTCTTGCTGCTTCCATCCCTGCAAGACCTCCACCTACAACTGTTACTTTCTTTGGGATTTCTGCTTTCTTTGTTTCATTGAGATATTCAAATCCTAAAGTTGGGTTTACTACACAGCGAATAGGCTCATTATTGAACAGTCTTGCAAGACATCCCTGCTGGCAGCCTATACAATGTCTTATATCATCGTAGCGGCCTTCAGAAAATTTGTTTGGAAGCTCAGGGTCAGCAAGAGAAGCTCTACCCATTGCTACCAGGTCAGCTTTGCCTGATGCCAATATAGTTTCCGCCATACGAGGGTCATTTATGCGTCCTACTGTTATAACTGGTATATTTACAACCTTTTTAACTTCTTCTGCAAGGTTTACAATCCAGCCGTTAGTCACATTAAGAGGAGGAATTACAGCCCATGTGCTGCCATATACACCTGCGGAAACATGTACAGCATCAACACCTGCTTTTTCAAGCATTGTTGCAATAAGCTTTGTTTCTTCAATTGTACGTCCCCCTGGTATATATTCGTCACCTGATATACGGAATATAACTGTAAAGTCTTTACCGCATTTTTTACGAATGTCTGCAATAATTTCAAGAGGGAAACGCATACGATTTTCAATAGGCCCGCCGTACTCGTCGCAACGTTTGTTTGAATAAGTTGACATAAATTGAGCGATGAGATAGCCGTGAGCTCCGTGAACTTCGACGCCGTCAAAACCGCATTTTTTCGCTCTAAGGGCTGTGTCACCAAATTCGGATACTATTTTTTTTATTTCGGGGATGGTGAGCTCACGAGGTATATGTCCCATAACAGGGCATGGTATAGGTGAAGCGGAAACAGGTTGTTCCCCGATAACATCATATGAAGCCTGACGTCCTGCATGATAAATCTGTGCTACGATTTTAGCACCATATTGGTGAACACGCTGTGTAAGCCTTGCATGTCCTTCCATTTGTTCATCTTTCCATAAACCTGCTGTCCAGAAACCTCTGCCAAGAGGGTCTACGGCATAGTCTTCTGTTATAATGAGTCCCCAACCGCCCTTTGCTTTAGCTTCATGATAAGCGATATATTGCTCTGTTGCAAAGCCGTCGGGGTCACAGAATACTGTAACCATAGGAGAAACAACTAATCTGTTTTTAAGCTTTATGCTGCCTACTGTGATTGGAGCAAACACAGGACTTGAATTTAGAGTTTTGATTGACATAAAAAACCTCTCCTTTGTAAAATATTTAACAATGGATTTGAAAAAAAATATAAAAAGTAACCGATCGGTCAACTTAAGTTTATTATACCAATCAGTAACCCGTAGGTCAAGTTTTAATTTTTTTTTCTTGATAAAATGTTATCAACTGATATAATTTAACACAAAGCTTGAAATTCATCTCCCATCCTCTATAGGTGGGAGATGAATTTCTATTGTTTTCCATAAAACAATATGCTATAATATTATCAGAAGTAAAAATTAAAGGGGTGATATAATGATAGAATTAGACAATAATAATCATTCAGTATTCTTGCTGTATTATCATCTTATAATGGTTATAAAATATAGAAGAAATGTTATAGATGATAATATATCAAATAGATTAAGAGAAATTTTTGAGTATATATCACCTAATTATAATATATCACTGCAGGAATGGAATCACGATAAAGACCATGTCCACATACTTTTCAAAGCAGAACCCAATTCTGAAATATCAAAATTCATAAATGCTTATAAAAGTGCATCATCTAGACTAATAAAAAAAGAATATCCACAAATAAAGCAAAAACTTTGGAAAGAATATTTTTGGTCAAGAAGTTACTGTCTTCTAACATCAGGTGGTGCACCTATAGAAGTTATAAAACAATATATAGAAAGTCAAGGTAAGGAAAAATGATGATATGTCAGCATTTTCTCATTGAACCGTATAAATTATAGAAAACAGGTGAGAAATATTATGCCTATATCAGCAAAGAAAAGTAAAAGAATACAGGCTGAGCGTCGTAAACAGATATTGGATGCGGCATTGGTGTTATTTGACGAAAAAGGATATGCTAATACTCGTGTAAGTGATATAGCTCAGGCTATAGGTGTAAGCAAAGCTCTTATATTCAAATACTTTCCTTCGAAAATAGATATTTTTAAAGCTATTACAGAATATATAGAAACTTGCCTTACAGAGGTTTTAAATGGGCCTACCCCTACGGATTCCTTAAGAAATTTCGGACTTAAAATCACTTCTACAACTAAAGACTATATTCCACCTATGAGGATATATATTGCAACTTTTATAAAAGGAGAACTTCCCGCAGATATGAATGAGAATTTTCTCCGTACTAATTTTGCAAAAAAATGGCTGGCTCCTATAATACGTCAAGGACAGACAAATGGCGAATTCCGTGAAGGTGACCCGGAAGAACTGGCAAATGCCTTTTGGCTTTATATATTAGGTGCAGTTGCGAATTATATTCATAATAAGAACAATGCTGCGTCTATGCCTAATATTGAAATTCCTCTCAGCATGCTGAAAAAATAATCAAGGAAACTAGGCTTGGTAAAAAAATAATTTAGTTCAATTTGGAAAAAGACGGCGTAGTACTTAATAACTACAGATTATAGGAAAAGACTAATATGAGATTTTCATAGTGGCAAGGTATAATTAAATAGAAATTGTATATTCAAAATTGCATTTGAAGTAATGAGTGATACGCTGAGGTGTATCATAAGTAAGCATAAAGCAGATTTTGGATTATAACTGCAACACATAAATATCTTTGGGGTGATACTGGTGGATGACATTGAAAAAGCGTGTAAACTTATAAAAGACAGTACATATGCATTGGCGCTTACAGGAGCAGGCATATCGACCGAAAGCGGCATACCTGACTTTAGAAGTCCTGGTGTGGGCTTATGGGGAAAAATGGATCCAATGGAGGCCCTATCTACTGATGTGCTGCTTAACAATCCGGAGAAATTTTATAGAGAAGGTTTTAAGATTTTGAGGGGCATGGAGAATGCACAGCCCAACGACGCCCACAGGATTCTGGCTGAGCTTGAGGATAAAGGGTATATAAATGGTGTAATAACACAGAATATAGATAACCTTCACCATAGGGCAGGTTCAAAAAAGGTATACGAGGTCCATGGTAATACCAGGACATGCCACTGCATGAGGTGTAAATCAAAATATGAGTTTAAAGAATTAGAAAGACAGGTTGATGCTGGTATAAAAGTCCCGAAGTGTCCGAAATGTGGTGGTATGCTGAGGCCGGATGTAGTAATGTTTGGCGATATGATGCCGCAGGACTTTGAACTGGCGCTGAAAGAAGCACAAAAATCCGACCTGCTTATTGTTATAGGTTCCAGTCTGGAGGTTGCACCTGTCTGCTATATTCCTGATATGGTCCCACATCTTATAATAATAAATTTGATGAAAACACCCTACGACAAATCTGCAGATGTGGTTTTTCATGATAAGGCGGGCAAGGTCATGAAGGAGATAAGGGATACAATGGAGAATACTTAAAAATTTTAGCCAAGATTTTATACTGATAGTGCTTAACCGGTAAACCCGGTTATTTTTTTATTTGTGGAAGGTGTCAGGTACCAGGTCCTTCAGTGTCGGCTAAAATGACTTCTTACATCGGAATAAAAACATGATAACATTGGAAGCACTATGAAAATTTGACAGTTGAGGTATAATTAAAATTAGCCAACATTAGTGCTATGCAATTATTATTGAGGATAAGCATGATGAGAGGTGCAATTATGGATATAAATGCTAAGTTGTCAAAAGAGTTCAATATAAGACCTGCGCAGGTTGCAGAGACAGTAAAGCTTATTGATACGGGCAATACCATACCCTTTATAGCAAGGTACAGGAAAGAGGCTACTGGTGGGCTTTCTGACGAGGTCTTGAGAGACCTTTTTGACAGGCTTATGTACCTTAGAAGTCTTGAGTCGAGGAAGGAAGAAGTAATAAGGCTTATTGAGGAACAGGGTAAGCTTACTGAAGATCTGAGGAAGGAAATAGAAGAGGCAGAGATACTGCAAAAGGTTGAGGACCTATACAGGCCGTTCAGGCCAAAACGCAGGACAAGGGCTACCATAGCAGAGGAGAAGGGCTTGAGGCCGCTTGCAGAGATTATTATGAGACAGCAAGCAATGAGCGGGACAGTCGAAGAACTGGCCAGGCCGTATGTAAACCCCGAACTGGGTGTTAATTCTGTGGAGGAGGCCTTGGCAGGCGCACAAGACATAATAGCTGAAATCATATCAGACAATGCAGAATACAGGGAGAAAATTAGGGGACTCTATTTCAAGAAGGGAATCGTATACAGCAAGGCGGTAGACAGTGAAGAAAAGACAGTGTATGAGATGTACTATGACTTTAGAGAACCGGTAGAAAAGATTGCAAACCACCGTATCCTGGCTATTAACCGTGGCGAAAAAGAGAAGAAACTCAGGGTAAGTATATCAATCCCTGATGAAGAGATTATTACCTACTTAAAAAAGCAGGTCATATCTAATGATATGGCTATTACAACTCAAATTCTTGAGAGAGCCATAGAAGACTCCTATGCCAGGCTGATCGCACCATCTATAGAACGGGAGGTAAGAAATACACTTACTGAACGTGCACAGGATGATGCTATAAGAGTTTTTGCGAGAAACACAAAAGCTTTATTAATGACACCGCCGGTAAAAGATGTCAGGGTGCTTGCTATAGACCCCGGCTACAGGACGGGGTGTAAGGTGGCTGTGCTTGATGAGACTGGAAAGCTCTTAGATTATGCTACAATCTATCCTACAAAACCTCATAATAAGGTCGAAGAAGCTAAGAAAATTATGAAAGACCTTATAGAAAAGTACAATGTAGACATAATATCGCTGGGAAATGGGACTGCCTCACGAGAGACAGAGGCAGTGGTATCAGAGATGCTGAAGGAAATCGATAAAAAAGTATATTATACTTTTGTCAGTGAGGCAGGGGCCTCCGTTTACTCCGCATCCAAACTTGCTTCAGAGGAATACCCAGATATAGATGTGTCCATAAGAGGTGCCATCTCCATAGGCCGTAGACTGCAGGACCCCCTGGCGGAGCTTGTCAAGATAGACCCTATGAGCATAGGCGTGGGTCAATATCAACACGACCTGAATCAGACGAAGCTTGGAGAAGCACTAAAGGGAGTAATTGAAGACTGTGTGAACAGGGTTGGGGTTAATATAAATACTGCAACGCCATCGCTTCTGCAGTATGTCTCAGGAATAACACCCGCAGTAGCAAAGAACATAGTAAAATACAGGGATGAGAATGGAAAGTTCAAAGACCGTCATGAATTCAAAAAGGTAAGCAGGTTGGGAGACAAGGTGTTTGAACAGTGCGCAGGATTTTTAAGGATACCGGATGCTGACAATTTTCTTGATAACACTGCTGTGCACCCCGAGTCATATGAAGTAACATTGCAGCTTCTGGGTCTTCTCGGCTATACGGAAGAGGAAATAAGGCATGGCGGACTGAAGGAAATAGATAATAGGATAAAAGATAAAATAAAAAGCGGTTCTGATGACTTTAATAGAAAGATAGAGATTCTGGCAGATATGCTCAATACAGGGATTCCGACATTGAAAGACATTATTTCTGAGCTAAAAAGGCCTGGCCGAGACCCCAGGGAGGAAATGCCAAAACCTGTATTCAGGAGTGATGTCTTGAGCATGGAAGACTTAAAGTTGGATATGATAATGACAGGTACTGTGAGAAATGTAGTAGACTTTGGTGCCTTTGTTGATATAGGAGTAAAACAGGACGGCCTTGTGCACATATCAGAGATGAGCGATAGGTTTGTCAAGAGTCCTATGGATATTGTATCAGTTGGCGATGAGGTAAAGGTCAGGATTATTGGCCTGGACTTAGAGAGAAGTAGGATATCACTGAGTATGAGGGGTGTATAGGTACGAATTAAAATAATAAAAATAAATTGGAGGTGCAGCATTATGATGAAAGACAAGGTTGTAATAGTAGGAGCAGGGTTTGTGGGGGCTACCTCGGCATATGCACTCATGATGAGCGGTGTGGCAGAAGAGATAGTAATGATAGATGCAAACCATGATAAGGCTGAGGGAGAGGTCATGGACCTAAACCATGGTATACTCTTTGTACCGTCCATACAAATAAGGACCGGTGACTACAGCGATTGCAAAGACGCCAGGCTTATCATAATAACAGCCGGTTCTAATCAGAAGCCTGGAGAAAGCAGGATGGACCTTCTAAAAAGAAATGCATCAATATTTGAAGATATAATATCCCAAATAAAGAAGTACATCACAGATGCTATTGTACTGGTAGTAACAAATCCTGTAGATGTTCTCACACACTTTACTCTAAAGATATCTGGACTGCCGCCTTCGCGGGTGATAGGTTCGGGTACGGTGCTGGATAGCTCCCGTTTTCGCTTTCTTTTAAGCCGCCATTGCGGAGTTGATGCCCGTAATGTCCATGCTTATATAATAGGAGAACATGGTGATAGCGAAGTGCCGGTATGGAGTCTGGCAGATATAGCAGGCATGCCCATAGATAAATATTGCATGCAGTGTGGCAGGCAATGCGCAAGAGATGAAAAGGATAAGATATTTGAAGAGGTAAAAAATTCGGCTTACAATATTATAGCAAAAAAAGGTGCCACATATTATGCTGTTGGTCTGGCCGTGCGCAGGATAGCAGAAGCTATATTGAGGAATGAAAACTCAGTGCTCACCATATCTACGCTGGTAGACAACTATTATGGTATAAGCGATGTGTGCATAAGTTTACCTGTACTCGTAAACGGACAAGGAGCAGCTCGTCTGTTGAAGATACCAGTAAATGAGCAGGAACTTGACTCCCTAAAGCGCTCGGCAGAGAAGATAAAGGAAGCGACAGACCAATTATATAGCGCCTGATAGGTCACATTATTCAATATATATCAATGACTTTTATATCAACATACGCCTACATTTAAATTATTTTCATTTTCATCAATGGCTGTTATTAATAGGGACAGGCCATGCCAACGATATAACCAACTTGCATAGACCTGCAATAGGCAATAAAATGGAGGTATAATTTTTCAATGGATGCAAATTCCATTTGACACATAGGCTTGGAGGTGATAATATATAATTCCTGACACAAACAGACAAGATGATTCAGGAAAACAAAAAATAGTATTGACACCAATCCATAAACATGATAATATAATATACGCCGCTCGAGAGAACGGCAAAGAAAAGCTTGACAAAAGGCGAATAAAGTAGTAACATAAGAGAGTCGCACGATGGCAAGTAAATAGAGCGGAACGCCAAGTTAGAAGTAAGGAGCATATATTTTAAAGAGTTTGATCCTGGCTCAGGACTAACGCTGGCGGCGTGCCTAACACATGCAAGTCGAACGGAGTAGTTTAACTACTCAGTGGCGGACGGGTGAGTAACACGTAGGCAATCTGCCTTATGGACCGGGATAGCACACCGAAAGGAGTGGTAAACCCGGATAAAGCAAGGAGGAGGCATCTTCACCTTGCAAAAGAGGGGAACCTGCCATAAGAGGAGCC